>JAYUSZ010000385.1:0-7761 GCA_043755435.1 Bryobacterales bacterium
CCGCCGCTGAAGAATTGTTCAACGATCGTAAAGATCCTAAATCGCTGGAGAAAGCCCGTGGACTGTTCCTGCAATCTTTGGAACAAACGGACGAGAAACCTCTGCATGCAAAATCGTATTATGGTTTAGCAAGGGTCGCGGCTTCACAGCAAAACAGAGAGTTGAGCGAGAAGCTTTTTCAGAAGACATTGGAACTGGATCCGGACCCGCGGACTAAAGGCTGGGCGCATTTTTACCTTGGCCAGTTGGCGGCAATGGCCGGGGAGGCCGATGCAGCGAAGTCGCACTACGAGTCGGTGTTGAAAATTGACGGTGCAGCGGAAAAGACCCGTCAAGCTGCGGAACAGAGTTTGAAAAAAGTGTTGGAAAAATCCTCCCAAAATTAGTGAGAACCCCAAAGGGGACAAGGAGTGTATTCGATGAAAGGGATTTGTTTTAGGGCAGCTTTCTCAGCCGCCATGCTTTCGGTCACTATTTTTGCGCAGCCGAAACCAAAGTCGCAAAAAGAAGTGGACGCTATTATCTTGATGCAGAACGCCCAGGATGCCGATTCGCGCATTAAGGCAGCTAACGCACTCATAACCACGTTTGCCGATACTGAATTTAAGACCTTCGCATTGCAGGCAATTGTGCAAAGCTACCAACAAAAAGGCGATTCCGAAAACGTAATCATATCTGCAGAACGGCTTTTGGCAGCAGATCCAAAGGCCTACTTGGCCCAGCTTGCCTTAGCGCAAACTTTGGCACAGAAAACTCGCGAGTTCGATTTAGATAAGGAAGAAAAGCTGGGGCGCGCCGAAAAGATGGCGAAGGAAGCCCAGGAAAATATCAAGGTTGCTACTAAGTTTAACCCCGCCATCACAGATCCTCAATGGGAAGGCTTCAAGAAGGATCAAATGTCTGAATCCTATCAGGCACTGGGTTTGATCGCGCTGGTTCGCAAGAAGTATGACGAGGCCGCTACGCAATTTAAACTTTCCGTGGATACGGCAGCCACGCCGGACCCGGCCACCATGGTTCGCCTTGGTTCCGCTTATCTTTCCGGTGGAAAACCAGCTGAGGCACTTGCGGTATTCGACAGAGTTCTGACGATGGCCGATCTTCATCCTTCTATCAAGCAATACGCCACCACCGAAAAACAAAAGGCGACGGCAGCACAAGCAGCTGTGAAGAAATAGTCTATCGATGGTAATCGGCACGGATCAACTGGAAGAACAAATCGGCCATGTTTTCGAGAATCGGGAGCTGCTTCAAAAAGCGCTGACCCATAAGTCACGCGTATTCGAAAAAGCTCCCCATCAACTGGAAAAAGTGGAGGACAACGAGCAGTTGGAATTTCTCGGAGATTCGATTCTGGGCTTCCTGGCAAGCGAAGCACTGGTGTCGCAATTTCCGGAATCACCAGAAGGCCGGCTGTCCAAGATGAAGAGTTTTCTGGTTAGTGCCAATCACCTGTATGAAGTGGCATTAAAGTTGAACCTGGGTGAGCAATTGGTGCTTGGCCGCGGAGAGGAAATGAGCGGCGGCCGGGAAAAGAAGGCCCTGCTGGCTAATGCGATGGAGGCATTAATCGCTGCTGTCTACCTGGACGGTGGGATTGATGCCGCCCGCCACTTTGTCCGGGAACGCGTCCTTCGTGATTTTGAAAACCTGGGTGACGATGGTGATTTGCAAGGCAAGGATCACAAGAGCTCGCTTCAGGAATTAACCCAACTGCGCAAACTGGCACTTCCCCGTTACTATGTAGCTGCCGAGCGAGGTCCCGAACACGCCAAAACCTTCACAGTTGAGGTCCGTGTCGGCAAGGAGCTTAGCGCACAAGCCCAAGGGATTAGTAAGAAGGAAGCAGGCCAGCGTGCGGCGGGACGTATGATTGAACTGCTGCAAACTGCTCCAGAATAGTTTACTGCTGTATTCTGCTATTAGGCCCACTTTTTCCACCGATACGAGTTATTAGGCGGCACGCATCGCCCTAATAACTATATGTTTGCTATCGTTGGAGTTCTCATCGTAATCGGCTCAGTGGTTGGTGGATATTTGCTCAGCAAAGGGCATATGGAGATCCTCTTCCAACCCTATGAGTTGCTAATCATTTTAGGTTCAGCTGCGGGAACGCTCCTGGTTGCCAATCCTCTTCCTGTCGTAATCGGAATCGTCAAATCGATGCTCGGAATTCTGAAGGGCAGTCCCTACACAAAACCAGTTTATTTGGAACACTTGAAGATGTTGAACGACGTATTCAGCACGGCGCGTAAGAACGGCATTGTAAAGCTTGAACCAGATGTGGAAGAACCCGAGAAGAGTGCTTTATTCACTAAGTATCCGACGTTCATTAAGAACCATCACGCTGTTTACTTTGTGTCCGACACGCTGAGGATGGCAATTAGCGGAGGAGTTGGCCATTTCGATCTTGACCAAATGATGGAACTGGATATGGAAGTTCACCATCACGAAGCGGCTGCTCCAGTGAACGCCTTGAACACCATGGCCGATGCGCTACCCGGGTTGGGAATTGTGGCTGCGGTTCTGGGCATCGTCATTACCATGGGCTCGCTGGGTGGACCGCCCGAAGAGATCGGTCACCATGTGGCTGCCGCACTGGTTGGAACGTTTCTCGGTATTTTGATGTGTTACGGATTCTTTGGTCCGATGGCGGGAATGATGACGAAAATCAACGATGCTGAAAAGGAATATTACAACTTCATGAGGGTTGCTCTGATCAGTTTCATCAAAGGTGCCGCACCGATTCTGGCTGTGGAATTAGCACGCAGGTCTATTCCGCATCACTTTCGTCCAAGTTTTAAGGACATGGAAAAAGCGTGTAAGGGAGGCGCATAGCTCTATGTCCGATCAGAAAGAGAACATTATTATCATCAAGAAAATTGTCGGCCATGGCGGGCACCATGGTGGAGCCTGGAAGGTGGCCTATGCCGACTTTGTCACTGCGATGATGGCATTTTTCATGGTGTTGTGGCTTCTCAGTAGTAGCGCTGAAGTCCAAAAGGCAGTAGGTGGTTACTTCCAGGATCCTTCCGGTAATGGCAAGATGATGGGCAGCAATATGAGCGGTGCGGGTGGTACCTCTCTAAATTTGGAAGAAGATAACATGTCCGATCTAAAAGACAAAATTCAATCCGCGATGAAGGAAATGCCCGCCTTCCAACAGTTCAAAGACAACGTGAAAATGATTGTCACCGGGGAAGGTTTGCGAGTGGAGTTGATCGAAAAAGAACAGGGTATGTTTTTTGATAGTGGAAAACCCCATCCAAGTTCCAGCGGCACCGAGTTGATTGCCAAACTTGCCAGCGAAATCGGCCAATTGCCGAATAAGGTTTTGATTGAAGGGCACACTGATTCAAAAGCTTTTTCCGGCGAATATTCAAATTGGGAACTATCGGCGGATCGAGCCAACGCGGCAAGAAGAGTAATGATGGAACATGGTATGCGGCCCGATCAGGTTGCACAAATCCGTGGCTTTGCAGATCAGCACTTACGTTACCCTGGAGACCCGGAGAACCCTTCCAATCGCCGTATTTCCATCATTATCCAGTATCGTGACGATGTTCCCCCTCCAGCGGGCGAAGCAGCGGCGGAGCCTGCTGCAGAACCGGAGCCCCCAAAGAAGTCTGGACACTAAAGACCCAAATCGGGGCATAATTTATTTATGCCTCCGAAAATTCGACCAACCATTGCCGCCCTTACCAGCACCAGCATTTTCCTGTTGGTTATCGCAGTGGTCCCCAACTTAATGGGGGGGCCTCTGAAACGGATGGATTACCTGGTTATTGGAACCATGGCTACTTTGTTATCTCTGCTTTCTGCCTACCTATTCGTTCTTTCAGGCTGGTTCAAGCCCACCCGCGAAACGCAAGCGCCCAAAAGAGAGCAGCCGCCTTTATAAATTTCCGCGCAGTTCCACTCTTTTATAAATCTCTTCAGTCTGAGCGAAAGTGGGAAACTGGACCCCCGGTAAACACGCCGCCGCTGTGCCTGCCGCTACTCCCCAATGAATCGCTTCGGGAAACGTTTTTCCTTCTGCCAGTGCCCAAGTAAAGGCGGCGGCAAGTGCATCGCCCGCTCCGATTGGAGAAAGCGCATCCACACGCGGCGGAATCGCTTCAATCACTTGTCCACCCTTTTGTCCAACAGCACCCCTGCTACCTAAGGAGAGAATCACCGATTCTGCACCCATTGAAACAATACGCTCAGCAGCATCCAGAAAATGCTGGCGAGTGATCAGAACACGGTTCAGCAGGCGCTCCGCTTCCAATTGATTCGGGGCCACAGCAGTGGGCCCGGCTTCAATCCCATGTAAGAGGGAATCTCCATCAGTATCAAGAAGAGTCTTAACGCCCATTTTTTTTGCGATTTCGATAATCTGTGAATAAAAAGTGGGTTTCACTCCAGGCGGGACGCTGCCGCAAATCATCAACCACTTGGCGTTAGCCAATCTCGACTTCACGGCTTTTACAATTCGTTCCAGCTCCCCTTCACTCAAAGGAGCCCCTCGTTCATTCAACTTAATCGCTAATCCTTGCTTATCGGAAATAGTCAGGTTGGCGCGCATTTCACTTTTCACGCGAACAATTTCCACGGGGAACCCTGAGGTTGCCAATAGTTCTTCAAAGTGCTTGCCTTGCTTGCCACCACAGGCAGCAATGGCGGAAGTTGCGGCTCCAAAAGAGTGGATTACTTGCGAAGCGTTAATACCACGGCCCCCGACAGCTTCGCTTCGGGAAAGAATGTAAGCCCGATCCTCAAATACCAGCCTATCGGCAAGGATGGTTCTGTCTATGGCAGGGTTGATAGTAAGTGTGACGATCAAGACTCTTATTCTAGTCGAGTTTTCGAACGAGAAATCCAGAGATCCGGATCTCCCCTTTTACGCGAGCTTCCCTCTCACTGCTTCGCTCAGAGACTTGCCGTCCACCCGCTTACCCGTGAGTTTTGCTTGGGTAGCTTTCATGATCACTCCCATTTGCTTAGCCGTGGCTCCCGGATTTTCAGCCATTGCGGCGGCGATCGCAGCGTCGATATCTTCGGCACTGGCCATAGCGGGCATATAGGCCTCGATCAGCTTCAATTCCACGGCTTCTTTCTCAGCCAAGTCGGCCCGGCCCGCTGTAGTGTACATTTCCACTGCTTCCCGGCGCTGTTTCAGCAAAGTTCCAAGCACCTGCAACTCATTTGCTTCATCGAGCGGCTTCATAGTGTCGATCTGAAATTTCTGGAGCGCGCTCTTGATCATGCGGATCGCGTCAAGACGGGCAGACTGCTTCGCCTTCATTGCCTCGACCATGTCTTTTTGGAGTGTTTCTAGCATTGCCATCGTATTTGCTATTCTATAGGTTCACCCCTCGTCATGCACATAAAGAAGCACAAGCCATCGCCGTTTTGGAGATCACCCTCTAGAAACCTTACGGTTTCCCCGTGGAGTTTGACAAGGGCTTGACGGCGTTACAGGTTGTATATACCCATATCAGTTTTGAAAAATAAAGGAAGGAAATGAAAATCCTAGTAGCTGAACCAATGGCTGCTGCCGGTATTGAACTACTGAAAGCACAGCCAGGTTGGGACGTAATCGTCTCCAACCCCAAAGAATATGCCCAACACCTGGGTGACATCGACGCTCTACTGGTTCGCAGCGCCGTCAAGGTAAACGCGGATCTTCTCTCGAAGGCCCCCAAATTGAAGGTTGTCGGCCGGGCTGGAGTAGGAGTCGATAATGTGGATCTGCCCGCGGCCACAGCAGCGGGTGTTCTTGTTATGAACACTCCGGGCGGAAATGCTATTTCGGTGGCTGAACATACCTTGGCGCTTATGCTTTGCATGGCTCGTGCCATTCCGCAGGCCAGTGCATCCACAAAATCCGGTAAGTGGGAAAAGAAGAAGTTCATGGGGAATGAACTTCGCGGCAAAACGCTGGGTGTGGTCGGCCTGGGTTCTATTGGCCGTGAAGTCGTCAAGCGCGCCCGTTCTTTTGAAATGCGCATTCTGGCCAGCGACCCATTCGTTTCTACGCAAGCTGCCTCAGACATTGCAGTAGCTCTGGTTGATTTAGCTCAACTCTGCTCTGAATCCGATTACATCACCCTGCATATGGCGCTCACGCCTGAAACAACAGGGATGTTCAACTCCACAGCCTTTGCCAACATGAAGCAAGGCGTCCGAATCATCAATTGCGCGCGCGGCGAGTTGATTGATCAGCCGGCTCTTGTAGAAGCGATGAAATCCGGCAAAGTGGGCGGCGCTGGGCTGGATGTATTTGAAGCCGAACCACCTGCAGCCGACGATCCGTTGCTGGCCCAGGAAAGTCTGATTGCCACCCCTCATATAGGCGGATCTACCGAAGAAGCTCAGGAAATTGTTGGTGTGAAAATTGCCGAACAAGTAGTGGAATATTTGGCGAAGGGTGTGGCCATCAACGCTGTCAACATGCCAGCCATGTCTCCCGATCAATATAAGAGCGTGGGACCCTACATCGCCTTGGCAGAGCGTTTGGGAACGTTCGCCGCATATGCAGCAGAAGGCAATCCCAAGTCGGTCCGCATGATTTATTCGGGCCGCATTGCTGAATTCAACACAACTTTGCTGCGGAACTCTGGGTTGGCGGGTGTTCTGTCCCGCTCCGCCGGGAAGAACATAAATTTGGTAAACGCCATGCCGATTGCCGCTGAACGTGGCTTGGCCGTGGTGGAACGCCACGAAAACCGCCATGGTCACATTGATTCCATCCGTTTGGAGCTGGAAACAGAATTGGGTGTGACTGTTGTAGAAGGGGCCGTAATTCTTGGTAAGCCCCGCCTGATTCAGATCGACGGCATTTATTGCGAAGTAAATTTGGCCGGTCACTTGATCTTGCTGAAAAATGATGACGTTCCTGGGGTAATCGGCCATGTGGGAGGCGTGCTGGGTGAGAACAAAATCAACATCGCCAACTTCTCATTGGGTCGCCAGGAAGGCCCTGCGGCGGCTGGAAAGCACCTTGTAGCCATCGCGGTGGTGGAAGTGGATGCCAGGGTGCCAGATGCGGTTTTGACCCAACTCAAAAAGAACCCGGCCATCAAAGTGGCACGCTCAGTTGAGATTTCCTCTTAGGAAATTGAAAATAAGGCCGGGAAATCCCGGCCTTGCCCTTGAATGGCTTGTTAATATGTGTTAGCATTTAGTAGCTCTCGAAGGGTCCCTTACCGGACATCCCAAAGCAAATCCCACGGAGTGTTGAACACCCACGAATGAGTTTTACCGTTTTTCTTGGCAATCTTCCCCTATGGGTGACCGCTGACGATATCAAATCCTGGTTGCAAGCAGACAACCTGGTTGCTGATTCGATCAAAGTCATCCGAAACCCGGAAACGCAGGAATCCAAAGGCTTCGCGTTTATAGAAGCCCCGAACGCAGAGGAGATGCAGTCTGTCATCCGGCGTTTTGACCGTGCGCCTCTTGAAGACAAACTTCTCCGCGCCAATCCAGCGCAACCGCCCAAAGGCAAAGGGGGAGTAGCACCTGTCGGCTTTATGCCGCAGCCTCGCTCTGCTGCACCCGTTGGAGCCCCAAGTGGTGGCGGTGGTATTGGTGTTGGCGGTCCACCTCGAGTGGACGGTGTCGACCGCAAATCACGCGGCGGCAAGAAGCATAAGAAGCGTACTTCCAACCAGCCGCAAAGTGCTTTCGCGGAAGAATTGGCAAAGGCTCTGTAGCAAAGAATCTTTCGGATTTCCTAGTAACTTACCCACAATGGTCCAGCGCAAGCTGGGCCAT
>JAYUSZ010000386.1:0-20777 GCA_043755435.1 Bryobacterales bacterium
CAGGCCAGCGAGATCGGGGCTTGCATTGTAGACCCGGTTCATGGTGCTCGACAGCAGCCATAGGCCAAACCAGAAATACTCCGGCGCATCGCGGCGCCAGAGGGGAAGCAGGAGGAATAGAACAGCACACAAGAGTAGCGAAGCCGCAATCAGCAATAGAGGGAGAGCGTTTCGCAACCGCTCGCCCCGCCAGGTCTCGATCTGCCCCTGGATGGAGACCTCCGTGCTAATCCATGAATTCCGGTGGTAGGTCAGGCCGCTTGCCATTCTGGCGGCCCTTAGTCGAATCGCCACTACGGCTTCCCGGCCATTACCGGGCACCGGGATCGCCTTTGGTACGGGGATCCGCTGGCCCCACGCACCACCCTCGACTTCGCCCATGGCTCCGACGCGCTGTCCGTTCCAGAAGACTTCATAGGCTTGGCTATTGTCGAAGCCGCCGACCATCAAAGCCAGTGGTTCTTTGGGCATGTTCTCCGGCAGCCGCACCCGGAACCGGTACCAGGAAAATCCAAGCGCCGGCTCGGCCGCTGCTTCCGACATACGCACGCTCTGCCAGGCCGAGTCGTCGAAGGCGGGGTCCGCCCAGCGCGGGTCGTCACCGGTGTGGTGCTTCCACAGGCCCGCCAGCGGCGCGGGTTGAAACAGGCTCTCCACTTCAATCGTCTGGGCGGCGCAAACCGCCGCCATCAGCGCCGACAGCACAACTACTCTCATGTGTTTCTCCTCACTGTGTAACTACCATAATGTCGTCGCGTTGGCCCCTGGCCTTGGCGGCTTGGCCATAAAGCCTGCATCGCGATATACTCAAGCCATGAAGTTCGCCATTGATGACGCATTCCTTCCGGCGACCCTGACAGTGCCTCCCATGACAGATGAGGAGTTCACCGCCTTTTGCTCGGAACATCCCGACCTGAACTTTGAAATGTCCGCGGAAGGGGAACTGATCGTTATGGCGCCAACTAATTCTGATACCGGTGCGTGCAACTTCGAGGCTGCTGGTGAACTTCGAAACTGGGCCAGGAAGGATCGGCGCGGAATTGGCTGCGATTCCTCCACTGGCTTTGTCCTCCCTAACGGCGCGCGCCGCTCTCCCGACGCATCCTGGACGCTGAAATCCAGGGTCGATGAACTGGGTGCCCGTAAGCACAAATCCTTCTGGCATCTTTGCCCCGACTTCGTCATAGAAGTGAGGTCCGATAGCGACCGGTTGAAGCCGATTCAAAGGAAGATGGCCGAATACCTTTCGCAAGGAGCCCAACTGGGCTGGCTGATCGATCCACAAAACAGATCCGTGACTATCTACCGTCCCAACGGCGAAGTGGAAACCCGCACCGGCATCAATCAAATTGAGGGAGAAGGTCCCGTGGCCAGTTTTGTGCTGGACTTGACCTATGTTTGGGACCCATTTGCGGATTAGCATTTCGACCTCCGTACCGTCACCACGGTGATGTCGTCGTTTTGACCCCAAGCCTTGGCGGCTTCGGCGATCTCCTGTGCTGACTTGCCACTAATCTCCCGCGTACGGTCGAACCCGAACAGTTCTCGCTTTGCGTTCTCAGCTTCCACCACACCGTCAGAGACGAACGTGAAGCTCGTGCCGCTGACAACGGACTCGGCGTATTCCATGTCCTCGGCGATGCCCAATGGAAGCCCCGCCTCGACGGCGGCCTCGATGCCATCGGCGTAAGGCGCCAAGTGACCCGCGTTGGCCAACCGCACGCTGCCATCGTGTTCAAACCGTGCACAACAACAAGTGACAAAACCGCCGCCAGTGCGGCCAGCCAACGAGCGATTCAAATGCGCCAACACTTCACCGGGCGCGCGGGATGATTCATTCCGCAGCGCTCCAATGATTGACGAAACCAGCATGGCGGCCTGCAACCCCTTACCGCTGACGTCGCCCACCAACAGCAACAGCGAACCATCCTCACCGGGCAGGACTTGGAAGAAATCGCCGCCCACTTCCCTGGCTGGTTGGTAGGCCGTCTCCACGTCGAAGCCAGGTGTAGGGGCGTCCTCTGAACCCAACAGCATCTCCTGCACGCGGCGGGCCGCGGCCAAGTCCTGTGCTGTAGCCAACTGGCGTGCGCGTTCTCGCCGCATGCGCGCATAGAGGATTGCCACCAGAGCTACGGCAATCACGGCATCGGAGGTTCTTCGCAGACTAAACAGAAACGGGCCAGCGGAGTAGTAGTTGAAAGCGTTATAGAAGCTACTACCCAAATAGACCACCGCTCGTGCAGTGATGCCGAGAATTGGAGCAATCAGTCCTTCCTTTCCGGACCACCACGCCACCCACAACGCCGCCAGGCAAATGGCCAACTCCGCGGAGAAACTGGCTTTCCGGATGGTACTAACAAAGGATGGATCAGCAAAGGGAAAGTAAGAGTTGGCATAATAGAAAGAAATTCCTAGGGCAATCAGAACGCTCGCCCAGCGCACTGCTCCCTTCCAGTAGGGAATCAACTCTCCCAGGAACCATCCGAATAAAATCAGTGGCGCCACCGCGCCCACTACCGTGGCGGCAAACACAAGCAGGGAAGTCTTCGGAAACTGATCGGACAAGCCAACGGGTACGGAAAGCGCCCAGGTGAAGCCTGCCGCGATGAGCCCCAGGCCGAGCCATAGAAATTCACGGCCATCTCCCTCCCGCCACAGTCCGACACAAAGCAGGCCACAACAAAAAGTCACAAACCAACACACCAGGCCAGGCATCCCTGCCACCAATTGCCGAAGGGAAAGAAGTTCCCTCGCCTGCATGACGGTTCCCGCCAAACCAATGGACGGAGGAATGTTGCGTAAGGGACTAAACTCATGAACTTCAAACCCGTTGGTTACTCGCAACTGCCATCGCCGGATGGCAATATGCACCTCGCTGCCGCTAGTCAAATCCGGTGAAATAGCGAAAAAGCGAGGCCGGAAACTGAAAGCCGTTACAGCTTCGTCGCCAGACCCGCTGCCGGCGGCAGGCATGGACCCGAAACCACCCACCTTCACCCCGTTGACGAACACTTCATATGCATCGTCCAACTTCCAAACACCAATCGCCAGATTCTTTCCATTCCACCAGGCCGGGACAGAAAGAGCTGTGCGATACCAGGTAACGGGGTTGCTTCGCGTTTGCAAGATGTCGGAAATGTTCACTAGCCTGGGAAGCGTTGCCCAGGACGAATCGTCGAAGTCAGGCTGCGACCAACTCGCATCGTCGCCAACCTGCATGCGCCACGAGCCGAGGTCAACCATCTCCCCTTGCATTTGCTGACCGATGGAAATATCCATCCGGCGCTGAGCCAAGAGTGGAGCGAGCAGCGATAACGCGAAACAGAGTTTGCGAATTATGGCTTTATTGAATATTAGATTTAGGCTCACAACCGTTGATCTCCCCGGCGGATTATTTCGCAAGACGAAAGCCATTGCCGCTTTGCCCGGCTCCACCATGAAGGACCTGATTGTGCAGAGTCCATCAGCTTTAGAACGAATAGCCCACTCATGCATTCCTCCGCACCGTCACCACGGTGATGTCGTCGTTCTGCCCCCACGCCTTCGCCGCCTCGGCAATTTCCTGCGCGGACTTGCCGCTAATATCGCGGGTGCGGTCGAAGCCGAAGAGTTCGCGGTTCGCGTTTTCGGCTTCGACGACGCCGTCCGTCAGGAACGTGATCGCACCGGAGCCCAAGGCCAGGCGAGTCTCCGCGTACTCTGCCCCGGGCGCCAAGCCCAGGGGCAATCCGGCTTCGGTTTCGACCTCCGCGCCTTCCAGATAGGGAGCCAGATGCCCCGCATTGGCGATCGTCACGGTGCCGTCAGGTGTGAAAAGGGCGCAGCAGCAAGTGGTGAACCCGCCACGCGACCTTCCCCGGATCGCTTCGTTCAACTGGGTCAGCACTTGGGCGGGCGTTGACGCCTTGAACGCCTCCAGCGCCCCCAGAAGCCGTGCGCCCATCATCGCCGCCTCCAGACCTTTGCCGCTGACGTCGCCCACCACGGCGAGCAGTCCGCCATCGGCGCGCGGGATCAACTGGTAGAAGTCCCCGCCGACTTCGCGGGCGGGGAGATAGGCCTTGTCCACGACGAATCCCGGCGTGCCCGCGGCATCGGTCTCGAGCAGCGCCTGCTGTACGCGCTGCCCCGCCGCCAACTCCTGCTCGCGCGCCTGCTGCTCCTGCTGCTCCGTGCGTGACCGGAGCCAGAAGATGGTCAACATAGCGACCGCGTTGACCGAGGTCGCTACGTCCATCAGGTCGACAAAGTACCCATTCCACAGGTAGCGGCCTCGAATGAGTCCCAACTGGGAGGGGATCAAGGAGAACGGAATCAGAAGGAGCGAGGCAACCAAGGCGAATCCATGCCGGTCATCGCGCCAGATCAGTATGAGCGTGGCGAAGTAGATGGCTCCGGCGACTATGTTCAAGACGAAGATGGGGACGTTGAAGGCCTGATCCGCCATCATGGCGAAGGCGCTGCCAACGCCCACCGCCAGATAGAGCGCTGCGTTGACGGTGTTCGGCCAGCGCATGCGAGGACACAGTTGACCCAGAAGCATGTTCGCCGAGGCGGGGGCGCACCAATACAACAGCACACTCAAGGAGGGAATCGCCGAGCGAAGGGGCAGGTCGAGTGTCAACGCTAGAAGCCCGGCGAACATCCCCATGGCCCCCAGCACGGCCCCTGACCCCACCCAAAGATACTCGCGCCGGTCGCGCCGTTGCGCGAAAAGCACCAGCGCCAGCAGCCCGACCAGCCCTCCGAAGACGAACCGGGCACGGTTGAGCGCGGTACTCTTTTCTCCTTCGATGACGTGCAACCGTTCGTGAGTTCGCATCAGCCCGGCTGGGCCCAGTTGCGGCGCGTGACCGAAGGAGGCATTGCCGCCAATCAGTAAGCTGTCGAAATAATATGGCCCGCGGCCCACCCAACGCCGCACCGCGACGTGCAGCGTCCCCGCCGCTCCGGATCCGGCCGGGAGGTCGAACGAAAGATGGCGCGCGAAGACGCCCACCGGCACCGGCTCCAGCACGCTCAACCCACCCACCCGGACGCCCTCCACGTAGACCTCGAACGCCAGGCCCATCGGCCCGAAGGCCAGCGCCAGCGGCTCGTCCTTCCACTTCGTGGGCACCGTGACCGTGGCGCGGTACCAGCGAAACCCAGCGGCGCGGACGCCGGGCAGAGCCACGGCCGGCCAGTCGCTGTCATCGAAGTCCGGGGTCACCCAAGCGCGGTTATCGCCCTTCTGGACCTTCCACTCTTCGATGGTCATGACGCCGTCCTGGCCCAGAGCCGCGCTGGCCGTCAGGACAAGCAGTAGCAATATTGGGATCGTCATGCATTCCTCCGCACCGTCACTACGGTGATGTCATCGTTCTGGCCCCAAGCCTGGGCGGCTTCGGCGATCTCTTGCGCGGACTTGCCGCTAATCTCCCGGGTACGGTCGAAGCCAAAGAGTTCGCGTTGAGCGTTCTCGGCCTCAACCACGCCATCGGAGACAAAAGTTAAACACTCCCCACTCGCGGCAATCGTTGTTTCTGGATACTCGGCGTCGGGATTCAAGCCCAGCGGGAGACCGGCCTCCACTTCCACCTCGCACCCATCAAGATACGGAGCAAGATGGCCGGCATTGGCCGCCTGCACATTTCCATTGGGATGAAACAGCGCCGCGCAACAAGTGACGAAGCCGCCGCGCGTCTTTCCGCGCAGGCTGCGGTTAAGGTGCGCAAGCACTTGTCCCGGTTGCCGCGAGATAAGATCACCCAGCGCGCCCACCACAGTCGCCACCAGCATTGCCGCTTGCAGACCCTTCCCGCTTACATCGCCGGTGACCAACAGCAGCGAACCGTCGGGAGCGGGAAAAAGCTGATAGAAATCACCACCCACTTCCTGCGCGGGAAGGTACGCCGCGTCGATTGTCCAGAGGCTGTCCTGCTGGTTGTTTGAAGTGATCAGCAGTTGTTGAACGCCGCGCGCCGCTTCCAACTCTCCGGCCATTCGCTGCTTCTCCCGTCTATCTATCGCGAGTTGCCACAGGAGCACCGTTAGCACCGCAGCGCTCAACGCCAATCCCCCCAGCTCAACAGTGATGATATAGAAGCCGTTCCACAATGGGGACATGCTGGCTTGGTCGCCTCCTGTTAGGTTTGAAATCACCCCGAACATTCGCTCAAGGACTGGCATGGCCAACACAAAGATGAAGAGATGCTCCCTGAACGGGGCTTTACTTCGAATAAGCCGAATCCAGGCGATGAGGATGGCTCCACAAGAAATGAAAGCCATCGCACGCGGCACTAGCGTGTAGTAATTGAAACTGCCGTAGACGTCATGGTCGCTTATATGGAGAAGAGGAAAAATGAGCCAACTGAGCCAGAGCAGGGCTTGCAGCCAGAGTTGGCGGAACTTCAGCGCCTCGAGCACGAACGAAGTGAGCAGCATGGAGGTGCCATAGCGGGCGATCTGCTGGATGACTGGCAGCCCGTTGAGGAACCAAGGCGTCGCTTCCGGCGCGATGGAAAAGAAAGTATAGGCGCCATAGAACGATGAGACGCCAAGCAGCAATGCCAGCAGAAGTAAGTCAAACCGATGCCGCTCGCTGAACCACGCCAGTAGAACTGGCACCATCAGGACTAAATAAATCACAGCAATGACGATGGTGGGCGTGAATCGGTGCTGCCAAAGAGCCAGGCTACTCTCTGCGTACCCTTGCGGTGTTAGTGCATGATCGGTCAGAAAATAAGGGCCTTCATCGCGGGGACTGAAGATGAAAGGGCGTCGCACGGGAACGCCAAGGCGCAGCGCAATCTGTAAGAGGCTTCCTTTTCCAACTGCGCTGGCAGGAATGGCAAAGGAACGGTTGCGCATGATTTGTGAAGTTGCAACGTTGTCTACGTCTCCTACCGTGGCGATTTGATGGCCGTTGACATAAACTTCGTATCTTTCAATTAACCGGCCAAGGCCAAGCACCAGTTGCGTGCGATTTGCGGAATCCGGCAGTTCCACGGTTTTGCGCAGGCAACGCGTGTCTCGACCGAGAGTCCGAGGACCCCTGGGCAATTGGATGGTTGGCCAATCGCTATCATCGAGATCGGCCTTTACCAACGCAGTAGATTCGTTGTCGCTGGATCGCCAATCCCCAGAGATGTCGATATAGATACCGGACTGCGCTGCTGCGGAGACGGCGAACAGCGCCAGGGCTAGCAGTTGGGTTGTGATTGGATACTTATTCATACAATTCCTGAGTGATGTCGCGGTTCATAATGTTGGGTTGTAATTCGCGAAACGGCTACTATGGGTTTGGCGCACTACGAAACGCACGGGTTGCCCTGCGGTAAAATCAAGGTTATGGAAAAGACCGTTCGCATATTCAACAGCTTTGAAGAGGCCGATGCGGCGGATGTGACAGAAGATCTTCACATGACGCCGGAAGCGCGCGTTGCGGTTGTCCTTGAACTTCAGGATCGGTTCTATCCAAATGCATCTGAACAAAGATTTGCGCGAATTTGTCGAGTTGTTGAACTCGCACGGAGTTGAGTATCTCATTGTCGGCGCATTTGCAGTGGCTTGGCACGGGTACCCACGTTTCACAGCAGACATCGATTTCTTTGTGCGTTCTACCAAAGCAAATGCTGATGTTGTTGTGGCAGTGCTGACGGATTTTGGATTCCAAAACCTGCAAATCACTAGCGATGACTTAAACAGCCCATACAAAGTGGTGCAACTGGGCGCAAAACCGAATCGCATTGACTTGATTACCTCTATTGCGGGAGTAGATTTCAACCAGGCTTGGATAAACCGGGTGCAGGGCTCCATGGACGGCATACCCGTTTCATACATCAGCCTGGAGGATCTGATTCGGAACAAGGAAGCCACCGGCAGGACCAAGGACTTAGGCGATGCCGAAGAATTGAAGAAACGCCGACCCAAATAGTTCATTGTTCCTCAATCCTCCGCACCGTTACCACGGTGATGTCGTCGTTCTGACCCCACGCCTTCGCCGCCTCGGCGATTTCCTGAGCGGACTTGCCGCTAATCTCGCGAGTACGGTCGAAGCCGAAGAGTTCGCGTTGGGCATTCTCCGCTTCCACCACACCATCAGAGACAAACGTGAACCGCTCGCCACTCACGACTGACTCGGCGTACTCCACTCCTGGCGCGATTCCCAGCGGCAATCCCGCCTCAACCGTAGCTTCATGCCCGTCGCAATATGGTGCGGGATGTCCGGCGTTGGCGATCGTCATCGTTCCATCCAAATCGAACCGCGCGCAGCAGCAGGTCACGAAGCCGCCGCCGGTGCGTCCGATGAGCCCTTCGTTCAGTGACGCGAGAATGGTTGCGGGCGATGACGACTTCTCGTTTCGCAATATCCCGACCGCCACCGACACTAGCATCGCCGCCTTCAATCCTTTGCCGCTAACGTCGCCAACCAGCACGATTCTGGCACCGCCCGGCGTCTCGAACGTCTGATAGAAGTCCCCACCTACTTCCGAAGCAGGAAGATAGACAGCCTCAACCCCTTTGCCGGCCGCACCTGGCAGCAGCAAAGCCTGCACCTCCGCCGCAGCGGACATCTCCTGTTGCAGCCGCACCCTTTCCCGCTCGGTCTCCGCCCTGCGCCGGCTCAGAATCAGGCCCATCGCGAAGAACAGCAGCAGGATCGGCGATCGGAGAACAATATAGGAGAGATCCAGACTGTCATCCAGAGAGGAACGAAGGTTGGGGCCTAAGTTGAGAACTCCGGCCAGATTCTGAAAGCCGTTCGTAGCCAGATACGCCAACAACGTGAAATGAGTAAACCACTCGGATTTCGGTGGCTTCCGGCCGCGCCAGCCCAGCAGGTAGTAAATCAGCGGCAGGGCCACCAAGGTTACACCACCCGTCAGGCTCCGCAGATGTTGGGAGTGAAATCGAACCCACTCCACATGGGATTCGAAGAGAAAAATATTGTAGATGCCTATATATATTCCCGCTACGATCCAAACCCATTTCGATGCGCGATTTCGGAAGACGGCACTCAACAGCAACACCCAGCAAACGAGCCAAGTGGACTGCGAGATGTCATTGAGACCGCCAACCGTCACGCGGCTGGCAAACGGCAACGCATTGGGGATCTGATACAGACGGTTCAGCATCGACGCGAGCAGCAGGAGACCGCACCATAAAAACTCCCGGTCACCCGAGCGCGTCAGCGCCAGCATGACAAAAAAGAGTCCCCCGAAGCCAAGCCCGGCGCACAGTACGCGCATCCAGAGCGAACGCTCCAACCGGTTGAAACGGGCCGTCGTCAGTTTCAGGTCGATCGCCTCCGCCGTCCCAATCCACGAGACGCCAGCGGCGGGCGGACCAGCCTGCACTCCGAAGCTGGCAAGCCACTCGCTGCTGCGGATCGCGATCACAATGGACGGTTCGCCTTTGGGTAGAGCGAAGCCCTCCAGCCGGGTATAGTGTTGCCCCTCGATCGCGTCCAAGCGTCCGCCGAAGGATCCGATTTTCACTCCGTTCGCGAACACCTCGTATGCCGGATAGCGCGGGCCGATCGCAATCGCCAGAGGGCGGTCCGTCTGCGGTAGTTCGAGGCGGAAGCGGTGCCAGGTATAACCATATGCGCCCTGCTGAATCGGCTGAGGCATGTTGACGCGCGTCCATCCGGAGTCGTCGTATCCCGGTTGGGCATACCGCGGGACGTCGCCCGTCTGCTCGAGCCAGACGCCGTTGAGCGGAGTTGCCGTGTCGAGGTTCGTTATCTGAATCACTTGCGCATGGAGCGCGCAGGTCAGAAGAAGGAAAGGTAGAAGTTTCACGAGGCCCTCCCGACTGTGACCACAGTGATGTCGTCGTTCTGGCCCCAGGCCTTGGTGATCTTCACATTGATATCGTTCAATGATATAGTCATAGTTGTATGCCGTCCATATTGATTCACCTCGACGAGCCGCTGTTGAAGTCCTTGAACAAGGTCGCACCCGCCGCCAAGCGCCAACGGGCGGAGTTCATCCGGCAAGCGGTAAAAGAGGCGATCCGCAAGCGCGAGTATGAGGCGATCCGCGAGGCATATCTCCGCCAGCCGGACTCACCGGGCGACGCCGACGATTGGGCCAACGCGGATGAGTGGAAGGCATGAAGCAGTACGAGATCTGGTGGGCAGATCTGCCCAAGCCCGCTGGACGCCGGCCCGTCCTGTTGCTGAGCCGTGACGATGCCTACAGTGTTCTGAACAAGTTCGTGGCCGCTGAGATCACAGCCACCATCCGCCACATTCCCATCGAGGTTCCGTTGAGTAAGGCCGAGGGAATGCCCAAACCCTGTGTGGTGAACTGCGACAACCTGCGCACAATCTCGAAGGCTCATCTGGTGGAGAGGATCTCTCGAATTCCGGACCGGCGAATCCGGGAAGTGAAACGGGCCGTAGGCTATGCCCTGGCTTGGGAAGAACTGATCGAAACGAACGGCTAGGGCTCTCATACATTCCTCCGGACGGTCACGACGGTGATGTCGTCATTCTGGCCCCAGGCCTTGGCTGCTTCGGCAATTTCCTGCGCGGACTTGCCGCTAATATCGCGGGTGCGGTCGAAGCCAAAGAGCTCGCGTTGAGCGTTCTCGGCTTCGACGACGCCGTCAGAGACGAAGGTGAAGGCATCGCCGCTAACGGCGGACTCTCCATACTCAACACCCGCCAGAACGCCCAGCGGCAGTCCCGCTTCCACCGCCACTTCCCGGCCATCGCTGTAAGGGGAAGGATGCCCGGCGTTGGCTATTGTCACCCGGCCATCAGTGTCGAAGCGTGCGCAGCAGCAGGTGACAAAGCCACCGCCGGTGTGTCCGAAGAGGGATCCGTTCAGACCGGCGAGCACGGCCGCCGGTGACAATGATGTCTCGCGCCGGAGTGTCCCGATCGTGACGGAGACGAGCATTGCCGCCTTGAGGCCCTTGCCGCTGACGTCGCCCACGGCCAGCAGCAGCGCACCATCGGATTCCACGCGGGTCCAGTAGAAATCGCCCCCCACCTGCGCCGCTGGCAGGTACACGGCCTCCGTTTGATGGCCGGAGGTGGCCGGGGGAGGCGCCAGCAGCAATTGCTGGACGGTGCGCGCGGCCTCCATCTCGGAGGTGAGGCGCTCCTTCTCGCGGCGGTCCGCGCCGAGGCTCAGCAGCAGGTGCACCGTCATGCCGGCGACGAGTATGATGACGAAGACATCGTAGAGATGGAAGAGATAGCCGCCGGATTCACGATAGAGGTTGATGAATGCGAGTGGGCCGTACCGCTGGCTTTGCAGCGCCGTGACTGCCGCGATGCTGAGCGCCATCGCCACCGGCGCCGAACGCCAGCCGCCGGCCACGGCCGCCTTCCGCGCGGACCACAGCGCCAGCAGGAACACCGCTACATGGCAAAGGGCCATCGAGTACCCGGTGATCATCCATCGCCAGAGCACGGCGAAGATCGCCGGCGGCAGCCAGAGGACGAAGTACGGCCAGCGAGCGCGAATACGAAAAACCTCACACGCAAACCAAGCCAGGAGGCTACTCGCACTGGCCACAACGAGCAACACCCCATCGGTATAGCCGACTTGAGGGTCAGTGACGACATACCACGACTCCAGGAAGCGCACGATGAAATCGGCTCCGAGGAGTAGTGCCAGCAACAACAGGTCGCGGCGGCGAGTGGCGGTGAACCAGGCGGCGAGCAGCATCGCGAACAGCAGCGCCCGCAGGGCCGAGCTGACGAAGCCCAAGGCCACCAGCCGTTGGCGCCGCAGGAGGGAGACTGTGGTGGCATCCCGAGGAGCGGAGGCTGTGTCGGTGAGTACGTAGGGGCCCTCGTCCGGCAGGGCCTCCAACTGGTGGGGAAATGGGCGAGCCCCCGAGTGATTCCGGCGAAGAGCAATCACCAACGGCTGGCCGGGAATGATGAGTCCGGCGCGAAGGGTGAAGGTCCGCGGCCGCGCAGTTCCAGACTGATCAGGCGAAAGGCTGCCGGTGCTGCCGGCGCGGACTCCATTGCACCAGACCTCGTAGGCATCGGCGAAGGTGCCCAGCGTCAGAGCGAGCGGCATGCGATCCGCACCTGGCGGCGCGATAAAGTGGCCACGAAGCCAGGACATACCTTCCGGGGGCAAGCCCCGCCGGGGAAGCGGGACCGATGGCCAGCCGGAATCGTCAAAGTCCGGCCGCGACCAGGCGAGGTCGTCCCCGGCCTGGGAGCGCCACTCGCCCGTGAGGTCGAAGTGCAAGGCGTTTTGCGCCGAGGCGCTTGCCACCGCCAGCACGAAGCCGAGGAGAAATCTTGTCATGCGTTCCTCCTGACGGTGACCACGGTGATGTCGTCGTTCTGACCCCACCCTTTGGCGGCCTCGGCAATCTCCCGCGGGGACTTCGTCGAGATCTCGCGAGTACGGTCGAAGCCGAACAGTTCGCGTTGGGCGTTCTCGGCTTCAATGACGCCATCAGAGACAAAGGTGAAGTAGGTGCCGGTGGTGGTGGATTCCTCGTAGGCGACCCCAGTCACAATGCCGAGGGGGAGGCCGGTGGCGACTTCGAGTTCGCGGCCGTCGGCGTAGGGGGCGGGGTGGCCGGCGCTGGCGAGGGTGACCGTGCCGTCGGCATCGAAGCGGGCGCAGCAGCAGGTGACAAAGCCGCCGCTGGTGTGGCCGGCGAGCCCGTTGTTCACTGCGGCGAGAATCGTCCCAGGTTGCGAGGACTTCTCATTGCGCAAGAAGCCGACCACGAGCGAGACCAGCATGGCCGCCTTCAACCCCTTGCCGCTGACGTCGCCCACCACCACCAGCAGCGATCCGTCCGGTTCTCCGCGGGTCCAGTGGAAGTCGCCGCCGACCTCGTGCGCCGGTTCGTAGATCGCGTCGACCGCCGCCACGGCGGACGCTCCCGCTGGCGCGCTCAGGAACAACTGCTGCACCAGGCGCGCCGCTTCCAGTTCGGCTGCCAGGCGTTCTTTCTCCCGGCGGTCCTGGTTCAGCCGCCGGAGGGTGAGGAACATCATCAGGCCGGAGAGGGTCGCCATGGCATTCGCAATCCCCTGGCGCAGCGATGTCCACAGACGGAAGGTGGCATCCCCGTGGGCGATTACTGCCAGCGCGAGCAAGCCTACCATCAGCCATTCGGCCCAACCGGCGGCGCCACGCGTCCTGTGCCACCAGCCGAAACCGAGGACGGCGAGCGCGAGCAGGTCGAGGTAGCCGCTGGTGGCGCCTGCCCAGCCGAAGGGGTAGATCGCCGCATACACGGTCCAGGGCAGCGAGCATCCAGCACTCCACCCCCACGACCGGAGGCCAATGGTCCAAAGGATCAATTGAGCCAGCGCGGCGCCGTTCGCGGCGTGCGCCACAATCGGCCAGTTCGGCCACAGGGGCGATTGGCCAGGTTCGAACATCACGAAGGCGAGCACTTCGAAAGCGCCCCGCGAGGCCGCAAGCAGGGCGAGCCAAAGCAATTGGCGCTCGGCGCGCTGGTACAGCCAGAGCAGAAGAAAGAGGAGTCCGGACGCCAGAAGCACGGCGCCAACGGCGAAGTTATAGGCTCGGAAGAGCTTCCGCTGGGCGAAGAGCAACTCGTTTTCCTGGCGCGGCGCATTGACGGCGTCCGTGATGACGTAGGCTCCCCCGCTGAAGTGACCGAAACTCGACGCATAGCCTCGACTGAAGACCCGCTCGACCCGGAGGGCCAGTTGCAGGCGGCCCGCGCCGGCGGCGAGCGCCGCAGGGGGAATCGCGAAGGTGCGCGATTGGGCGATCTGGGCGGCGAACCGGTCCTGGAAGACGCCGGCCTGGGCGATCCGGACGCCGTTGAGGAAGACCTCGTAAACCTCGGCGACCGGGCCCAGCGTGATCACGGCCTGCGATGAATCGATCTCTCTCGGCAGCTCGACGGAGCGCCGGAGCCAGTAGACGCCCAGTGGCGGGGCCTCGATCCACGGAAGCCGGACGGTCTCCCAGGCGCGGTCGTCGAACTCCATGCGCGCGTAGTCCGGCCGATCGTCGATGCTACGGCGCCAATCGCCGGCGAGGTCGAGGGATTGGCCTTGGACGGCCGTTTCCAGCAGGATCAGGGTGATGAGTATTCTCCTCATGCGTTCCTCCGCACCGTCACTACGGTGATGTCGTCGTTCTGGCCCCAGGCCTTGGCGGCGTGGGCGATCTCTTGCGCCGACTTCGTCGAGATCTCGCGCGTGCGGTCGAAGCCGAACAGCTCGCGCTGGGCATTTTCGGCTTCGACGACACCATCAGAGACCAAGGTGAAGTAGGTGCCGGCGGTGATCGATTCCTCGTAGGTGACTCCGGGGGCAATGCCAAGCGGCAGCCCGGTGGCGACGATGAGTTCGCGACCGTCGGCATAAGGCGCCGGGTGGCCGGCACTGGCCAGGGTGACCGGACTGTCGAGGTCGAAGCGCACGCAGCAGCAGGTGACGAAGCCACCGCCGGTGTGTCCAGCCAAGCCCTCGTTCATCGTGGCCAGGATCTCCGCCGGCGAAGACGATTTGACGGTTCGCAGAATCCCAATCGCCACCGAAACCAGCATGGCTGCCTTGAGTCCTTTGCCACTGACGTCGCCCACGACGGCGATGAGCGCGCCGCCGTTATCGACGCGTGACCAATGGAAGTCGCCACCCACTTCCGATGCCGGTTCGTAGACTGCCTCGAGGTCGAAAGCCGAGGTGTGTTCGCCTGCCGCCGGCAGCAACAATTGCTGTACGACACGGGCCGCTTCGAGTTCTGCCCCCAGCCGCTGCTTCTCGGTGCGATCGGCTAGCAACCCGCGAACCAGCACCAGCACCATGGCCAGCGTGAAAACGGCGGCAGCGACCGGCTGATCGGAGATGGTGTAAGGCCCGATACGGAGCTGAGCATCCGGCAGAAGCTCGAACACAGTGTTTGTGGAATTGTCCACCCGCACTTGCAGTAGCCACAGAATAGCGGCGCCACCGAGGATCCATAGCCGTCCAGATGTGCGGCCGGAGCTTTGCCGCCAGGCCCATACCAGCACCAGCGGCGCCAGAACCTGGATACCGCGAAAGGGCCACTCCGGCCAGACGCGAAGCATGTAGAGCACCACCAGTGGCCAGCCGACGATGCGGAACCAAAACGCGGGAAGGGCCAGCGCTGCGGCGACGAATTCGAGCAGCATCATCAGGTGGGCGGCTTGCGGACTAAAATAAGACGCCCAAGGTGTCGAATCGGGCCCGATCAGCAACACAATTTGCATCCGGCGCACGCCCACGGCGAAGGCGTGCATCGCTAGCCAGAAGTAGGCCCAACGGGTGCGCTCCTTCAAGAACATCAGCAAGGGGATCAGGCCGAGGCAAAGCAGCGCTACGCCGGTGACCAGGTCGAGCGTCCGCGTCAAGCGCAGGCGATCGAGGAACGCGATGCCGGACGTGCGCGGGGCATTCGCCCCGCCGGTCAACAAATACGGGCCCGTGTCCGGCGCGTTCTGCCATGCATTGGATCCCACCATACCCAACAACCTGGCGGGCCGGCAGCGAAGTGCGATTGTGACACGACCGGCGGGCAATGAGGGCAAGTCAAACGTGCGCGGCCGGGCCAGCCGCGATTGCCCGGCCGAGTAGTCCCCCACCTGTGCGATGCGCAGGCCCTGCACGAAGAGTTCGTAGTTCTCGGTGATCTTGCCCAAAGTGAGGGCAAGCTTGGCTCCTTCGAGCCCGGCGGGAAGGTCGAAGCTCTTACGAAGCCAGAAGTAGACGGGCTGAGTAAAGTTAGGACCCGGCAGGGAAACCGTGCTCCAGCGCGAGTCGTCAAAGCCAGGGTCGGCTTGGCCGGGACTGTCCTGATAGCTGAGGTGCCAGGTTCCGGAGAGATCGATCCAGGGCAGTGTCTGTGCAGGCAAAGCGCTGGCCAGCAGAATCCAGATCCAAGTTCTCACGCATTCCTCCTGACGGTGACCACGGTGATGTCATCGTTCTGACCCCAGGCCTTGGCGGCGTCGGCGATCTCTTGCGCGGACTTTCCACTGATCTCCTGGGTACGGTCGAACCCGAACAGTTCGCGCCGGGGGTTCTCCGCCTCGACGACACCGTCAGATACGAACGTGAACCGGCTTCCTTTGACGACCGACTCGTCGTAAACCACGGCAGCCACAATTCCCAGCGGCAGTCCGGCTTCAACCTCTACCTCGCGGCTCTCACTATACGGCGAAGGATGCCCGGCATTCGCAATCGTCACTGTCCCATCCGAATCAAAACGCGCGCAGCAGCAGGTGACAAAGCCGCCGCCGGTGTGTCCGGTCAGACCTTGGTTTAATGCGGCCAGAATCGCGGCTGGTGCAGCAGATTTCTCATTCCGCAGAATTCCAATCGCAACTGAAACCAACATGGCGGCCTTCAGCCCTTTGCCACTGACATCACCCACCACAAGGATTAATGAACTGTCAGGCTCTATGCGTGTCCAGTGGAAATCACCGCCCACTTCCGCTGCCGGTTCGTATACTGGGTCAACCTCGAAGTTCGCCGTATGAATGATCGACCCGCTACCCAGTAGGAAGAGCTGCGCATCGCGACCCGCGAGCATTTCTCCTTGAAGCCGCTGCCTGTCACGACGGTCAATGACTATTTGCCTCAGCAGAAGAACGAGCATCACCGATGTCAGGACCAATGAGAGCAGATCTATCAACTCGAATTGGTAGCCGCCAAACTGGAAGCTTGCTTCGTACCCGGACGTAGATCCCCAAACGATTCTTTCAAGAGATAGGAGCATCAAAACCGAAAGCAGGAGATGCCTACTCAATGGCGGCCTTTCGTTCCACAACATCTTCCAGGCGACGGAAATCACCACAGCCGAAACAACTCCCGAGAGACTTCCGAATGCCAAGTAGAAACTAAACCAACCTACTTTGACCGGAATGAATTGCGGGAAGATCAAGAGCCCAAGAAAAGTGAGCCAGCCCAGCCATAGCAGCACTTGCACCCAATACAACCGGAAGCGTAAAAAAACGATCACAAACGTTGTAGACAAGACCCAGGTAGTGGACTTAGTAAACGCATAGAGCCAAGGCCCTCCCTCAGGTCCAAAGGGAGTTGATTCTAGGGTTAGCGACCAGACTCTGTTTGCATCCAGAATGGAAGTGGCAATCAAGAAAGCGGCCAGCCAAGGCAATTCGTGACGCTGCCGATCCCCCAGCCATGCCAACAAGATCGGGATACAGAAAATAAGGTAGGCGAAAGCAATCACCAGAGTGGGGGTGAGCCGTTCCCGTTGGATCGCCAAGCTCACTGCGCCGGCATCTATGGGTGCTTGAGCCCTATAGGTAAGCGAGTAGGGAACCTTCTGGTCCAACTTCCAGGAGGGAGGAGTGCCGCCACTTCTGCCAGTTCGGATGGCGATCACCAAAGTATTGTTGCCAGCCGCAACGGCCGGCGGAATGAAGAATGTGCGCGTTCTTGCAATCTGGCTATCTGACTGGGTGTCAAAGCTGCCCACCTTTTCAATTTCGACGCCGTTGATATAGACCGCATAGATGCGGCGGAAAGGGCCCAGTGTGAGCGCAAGTTGCGAACGATCCACCCATTGCGGCAATTCCACGGTTCGACGCAGCCATATTGCAGCGCCTTGAAGTGCAAGGGGCGGCAGTTGCATCGTTTCCCAACTGCTGTCATCGAAGTCTGGCTGCGCCATTGCAGGGTTGTTCTGAGTGGTAAACCGCCACGAACCGGTAAGGTCCACGTAGAGCGCCTGTTGCCCAAGCACCGAGCTTGCGAGTATTAAAAATAGAACTAAGGGAATCATGCGTTCCTCCTTACCGTCACCACAGTGATGTCGTCGTTCTGACCCCACGCCTTGGCTGCCCCGGCGATCTCTCTTGCAGACTTCCCGCTGATCTCTCGCGTACGATCGAACCCGAACAGTTCGCCTTTGGCGTTAGCCGCCTCCACAACGCCGTCGGAGACGAAAGTGAACCAGCTGCCTTTGGCGACTGACTCGGCATATTTCACTCCAGGTACTATCCCCAGAGGCAAGCCTGCTTCCATTTGCAATTCACGCCCATCGCAATAAGGGGCCGGGTGTCCGGCACTAGCCATCGTCGCGGAACCACCAGGACCAAAGCAGGCGCAACTGCAGGTTACAAAAGCTCCTCCCAGTTGACCCGCCAGCCCGTCATTCAATGCCGCCAGAATTTCGCCAGGAGATTTGGACTTCTGGGTCCGCAGAATCCCTACGGCAACCGAAACAACCATGGCCGCTTTCAGCCCCTTGCCGCTAACGTCTCCCAACACCACCATCCGAGAATCGCTCTCCGGTGCCAGAACGTAGTAAAAGTCACCGCCCACCTCCTGCGCTGGCAAGTATTCAGTGTCGATCACAAAATCTGTTCCGGCGGCGTCTGTGGCCGTCAGTAGTAACTGCTGTACCGCACGTGCCGCTTCCATCTCTCCGCTCAACCGCTGTCTGGCTGCGCCCAACCCGCGCAACAAATGCACCGTCACGATCAGAGCTGCGAACATCATCAGGTAGTCCAGCGGGCGCACCAGCATCCCGGCCCATATGAAGTTTGGATTTCCTCGCAGAAAACTGCTTTGGAAGTCGGCCCGCTGCCCCATCAGCAACGCAATCACTAAGAGACCCGCAGGCAGTGTGATTTCGCTCCAGGCCGCGCGCTTCACGGCATGATGTAGGGAACGAAGTGACAACAAGGCAACGGCAGCCATGAGCACAATGCATGGCCATGTCCAGTAGACGTCAAAACGCCCCGGCTCAATCCTCCCGGCGGCAGCAATCATCAAGCACTGCCAGATCTGGATCAGGAACGGTACACCTGCTGCCCAAAACAATAGGCGGGAGCGCACGTTGAGGGTGCGCGCAGTGAAATACGTAAGCAACATCGGACTCAGAGTGATCGACAGGGCCAATAGCAGCCCGGTTGAATGGGGCAGATCTCCAACTACGGAAGCAAACTCGCCGGCGCGCGCAACAACTTCCGAAGTTAACAGAGCAGCCAAAGACGCCAGATCTTTCCGTTCCCGGTGAATCAACCAACCAAATAGAAGTAGCAGGGCTAGAGCAACTTCAAAGCTCGCAGCCAGCAAGGATGGAATTGCCGCCTGTTTTCGCAGTGCCATGAACGTCCCTTCGACATCTCGCGGTGCGTTGACTTCGTTGGTAAGCAGATAAGGGCCCGAATCAATGAAACCCCATTGAACGGGACTCCGTATTCCTCCAGTCGCCCAACCGGATCGCCAGAGCCGCAAGGCCACTGTAAGACGGCGATTGCTAGCGGGAACTAATCCTGCGGGGACGGCAAACGAACGCGGACGTGTCACACGCTCCTGCCAAATGGTGTGCCCTCCCACGGTCGCAATCTGCGTTCCATTTATGAAAACCTCATAGCTTTCGTTCATCCCACCAAGTGTCAGCACCAGCGACGATGCATCGGCCCATTCTGGAATATTCACCGCGCGCCGCAGCCACCAAGTCTCCTGTGGCCGGGGCTGCAACCAGGGCAGTTGCCTCGTCTCCCAGGCACTGTCGTCGAAATCCGGTCGGGCGAATTCAGGGCTGTCGGCTTGCTGAAACCGCCACTCGCCGGAAAGGTCCAGGAATAGGAGAGGAGGCTGTGCCACCAGCAAACAGCTGAGCAACACCAGCAGAAAGAGAAACGTTCTCATGTTTTCCTCCTTACTGTCACCACCGTGATGTCATCGTTCTGACCCCACGCCTTCGCCGCGGCGGCGATCTCGGCCGCGGGCTTCGTGCTGATGTCTCGCGTACGATCGAAGCCGAACAGTTCCCGTTTGGGGTTCTCGGCCTCGACGACGCCATCGGAGAGGAAGGTAAACCGTTCGCCAGTCGCGAGGGCATCGCAGTACTCGGTTCCAGCCAAAACACCCAAGGGGAGTCCTGCTTCCACCACCAACTCGATGCCATCGGCGTAGGGCGAAGGATGTCCGGCATTGGCGATCGTCACGACCCCGTCGACGTCGAACCGCGCGCAGCAGCACGTGATAAAGCCTCCCCCGGCCCGCCCGGCCAGGCCATCGTTCAGCGCCGTGAGCAACGCGGCGGGCGAAGGGCTCTTTGCCGTCCGCAGGATGCCGATCGCCAGCGACACGAGCATCGCCGCTTTCAGACCTTTGCCGCTCACGTCGCCCACGGCAACCAAAAGCGCCCCGTCGTCGTCCAACCGCGTCCAGTAGAAGTCCCCGCCCACCTCCAGCGCCGGCTCATAGACGGCTTCCAGGATGAACGAGCCGGTGGAAGCCGCGGAATCCGGCAGCAGCAGTTGCTGCACCACGCGCGCGGCGTCGAGTTCAGCCGCCAGACGCTGCTTCTCCTGACGGTCCCCGGCGAACCGGCGCAGCAGCAGCCAGGTGACCGCCAACGAAACGAGTAGCCCGATTATGTTACCCCGGTTCATCGCAAAACCACCGACGGTGAAAGCGAAGGATTCTAAAATGCGCGGCAAACCAAGCAACGGAAAGACGCGAGCCTGCACCGCGTCCAGGCTGGACACCAAGAGAATCGCCCGCAGCCACCGGTCTCCTCTCGAAGACAGCTCGGACCGCCTCTTGAACCAGTGCCACAAAATGGCCCCGCCCGACAGCACCGGGCCGGTGGTTTGCGTCCAAAAGTTCAAACCGAGCGTGGTGGCCAGCGGGAGGTGCAGCCACGCCGCGATGGGAGTGGGAAGGCAGGACAGCAGTGCCACAAGCGGGATCCACCGCCCCTCTAACCGCAGGATGGCGACGGTGAGCATCGCGCTGGCGGGAGCTTCCAACTGGCCTACATAAAACTGCCAATGAAATCCCTCCGCGTTCCACGGATGCGCTT
>JAYUSZ010000387.1:0-20775 GCA_043755435.1 Bryobacterales bacterium
CAGTGCCGTCACAGTGATGTTGTCAACTTCGCGCACAGGCAAACCGCGATCGGTGAGAGCTTGAACATCGTCGATCAGTGCATTAATATTAAACACGTAGTTGCCGGGGAATGTACCGGTGAAGTTCACCGTAAAAGCGTAGTTTATCGTGCTGCTACGATTGAACGAGCCCACATAGGACGCAGGGGAAATGTTAACGGTAACGCCAGCCGGCACAGGAGAAACCTGGAGGCTGACTTTGCTGTACATGGCAATGGCGTTCGTAATTGCATTCTGGATAGCTGCGTTGATGGTAGCGTCATTGAAAGTTCCAAGGAATGAGCCACCAGTGGCCGCAGCAACTGCCGTCGCCTGACCGGTGGTGTTCAAACCCGGGCCGGAAGTTGAACTGGCTGAAATCACGATGATGCCTTGTGACTGCAACGCTGTAATAGCCTGAGCTAGAGTAACCCCATTTCTGGGATCATGTCCCGGGGCGTCACCAACCCAAATGAGGATCCGTTGCGATCCCGGACGCCATGTGGTTGTTAGTGCTGCCTGTTGAAGCGCGTACACTTGCCCTTCTGGGGTGTCTCCTCCGCAACACGCTGTAAGCGCTGTTAACGCAGCCTGAGCAGCGGCATCGCTAGCTGAAATATCCTGGTTTAACTGATAGACATATGGGTCTCCAACGTCTTTGTAGTTTCCAACACCGAACTGAACATCCGTTGCAAAGCTATTGGCGGAAGGAACGGTACTTGACGAGAACTGGCTTGCAATTGAGGTAAGGGTGCCGCCCATACTGCCTGTGGAATCCAACAAAAACATGATATCGACAGGCTTTGAAACCTTGCCGACCGTTACAACCTTATTAACCGACGTGGAAGTGCCTACCGGAATGGTGGCGTTGAAAGTTAATGGTGCTATTGAGTCCTGGGCGAGGCCCGGGAGGGAGAAAGCGGTGAGAATTGCTGCCGCCCCTAAAATATGAGTTAGTTTGTTCGACATGATGAGCCTCCAATGCTCCGCCTGACTTGCAATAGTCCCAGTCCTTTTGCTTTATCAGAGAGCCGAAGAATATCACCCAACCGTTTTTGTTACAATCGCCCAAAAGAGTTAGCCGAAAAGGTTAAGATCAATAGAATGAGCAAGATAAGTACTTCTAGTACTTGCAGTATCGGCTTTCTTTGTTCTTTTAGAATCATTGAGTTACAGAGATGAAGCAATCTGGTTCTTGATTGTTGTGGGGATATTGAAGTCTCGTGAACGTTTAAGTTGAACTTAAGAAAGTACCGATTTTTTAAGCTAAGCAGTATTGCTGGGTTTACAAGCAAAAGCCACTCCCTTTCAGGAGCGGCCTTTGGAGGCTGGGATCATGCAGTCCCAGTACTAAGAGCTACCCTTATCTGGTAGCTCCTAACCCGCCGACCCGGCAGGAGCGGCAGATGCCGAAGGTGCTGCCGTTGCCGATAATGTTTGCGCAACGGTTCTTGATGCTGGCCAATTCCTGCTCGCTCAGTGTGGCGCTCAAGAACGGAGTCTCCGTCACCGCCAAACTACCCTGCGCCCCAGGAGCCGTGTGGATGGTCGTGCCATATGCCAACATTCCAACGGCAATCGGGAAGGGTCCTGCACCAAATGTCGCCAATGCTGCGCTGTTGGTGCAGTTTGTTCCTGTGAAGGTATCCGATGCACCAGTATTAACCAGTTTGATAACCACCGAGTTGGGACGAACGCCAGTCAAAGTATTGCTCACCAGATCACTGTTAACCGATAACGAAACCAGCCCATTCGGAGTGATCAGGCAGGAGCAGCAGGAAATCAATTGTTCATCCGGCGAGAACGCATAAACATTAACGCAGGTATTGCCAGCTGCGCCGCCGAATCCTGGGCCGAACAGGGAAGCACCGTTGGCTCCGGTGTTGGTGATGTTGATCACGGAATCACCGGACGTCAAATTGGAAGCATAGCGAATCTGGAATGCTGTATCCGCGCCGCCATTCAAAATGCCACCGAATGTTGTACAATTCACGCAAATCAAAGTTTCCGGAATGTTAAGGAAAGTGCCGCCAGTAAGACGCTCAGCTACCTGATAAGCGGCAGCCGTTCCGCCCGAACCTGGTTCCGCAAACACGTTGTGCGTAGGATCGCCGTTCACTGCTGGAATGCCATTCGCCAGGCCGACCGGAGTTTGGAAGTATCCAGTTGACGGAGGCGCACCAGAAGGAACCCCTGCCGTTTGCGGCAGAAACGCATAGTAACCTGCGTTTGAACCGCCAGCCAGCGCCACAATTCCCCGTCCAGCATTCAGAAAAGTCGCAATCGCCGCAGATTGAGCAGCCAAAGCGGTAGACATGGCCGCTGTATTGTCACATCCGCCGCAGGAGGTATCGGAAGCAACAGCCATTGCGCTATAAAGAGTTGCATCGAATACGGTAGGGAGAACGTTCGCTGGAAGGCTGACGTTCACCCATGGAACACCAATTGCGGTTAAGGCGGTCGTAAGTTGAGTTCCCTGGTCAAAAGTTACCACAGGAAGTACGGAACCATTCCTGGCGAGAGCGATCATGCCTCGCAGTTGTGCCAATGCTTGAGTGCTTCGATGAAAATCATTATCGTGGCCTGTAATTGCGATACTGCCCGCAAAAGCGGAGGCGCCAGTAAGAATCGCCAGCGAGATGCAGGCGGTAGAAATTAGAGATCGAACAAACATATTAGGAGCCTCCATTGCTCGCTGAGTCTAGGACTAAGGTAAAAGTTTTAGTACTTTTCTGAGAATTGAAGAATATCACCTAGTACTTTTTCATACAATCGCCCAAATGGCTTAGTCCAAACGGCTAAGCCATCTACAATCTGTACTATAGGTACTGATGGTATTGGTGGAGGCGGACCGCTTGCGCAGACTAAAATGTCAAAAGGGACCCGTCACCGGATCCCTTTAGACTAACTACTTCAGAAAGTTGAACTATAAGTTACTGATCGCCGCGAACAGAAAGCGATTCAGCAAAAGGCGAAGCATCACCCCAAACCACGTTCTCTCCCCAGACAACCGAATAGCCTTGCATGGTGCTTTCACCCCAAACCACGCTGCTACCTTGGAGAACGGAACCACCCCACACAACGCTGTCACCCCATACCACGTTATCACCCCAGACCACATTGTCCCCCCAAACCACATTGGTACCGCCAGTGAGGTTCGAGTAAGTTTCAACCAGGGTCGCCTTGTTGTTGACGAATGTGATCCGCGGGGAAAGTGCCAACTTCCCGCTTGGGCTTCTATCAGTGCTTGCCAGTGCCGATTTCACATCTAAGTATCCAGCGCCTCTGGTAAACAAATCGTGCTGAACGTTGAAGGTCTGGCCTATTAGAGTGTCTGAAATACTGGCTGACGGAATGAAGTTCTTGAAAGCCGTTTTCATCAATCGCGCTTTTATCTGGTCATTGGTCAAAGAAAGTGAAGCGTCTGCAGCTTGCTGATATAACAACGCGGCAGACCCTGCAACGACAGGTGCGGCCATGCTGGTGCCGCTGAGCAAGAAGATGTTCGGGACGTTGGGACCTCCAGCCATACTCAAACCAAGCGTGTTTGCTTGATAGCTGGAAACCAGGTAGGAAGAGGGACTCATTCGAGCATAAACCACGTTTCCCGGAGCCACCAAGTCAGGTTTCACAATATGATCCCGCAGCGTCGGCCCCTTAGAGCTGTAGGAAGTGACCGTGTCATCTTCCCGGCCAGTATGTCCCACCATCCGCGTGGCACCAACTGTAATCACATAAGGATCATTTGCCGGAGAAGTAATTGTTGCGTATCCCTTGGTACCCATGGAATTATCGCGGCCATTATTGCCTGCCGCAACCACAACCGTGATGCCAGCCTTCCAGGCGCGTTCTACTGCCTGGCATAAAGGATCGTTTGTATAACTGCTGGCGATAACCCGGCCTAGCGAAAGATTGATTACCTTAATTTTGTAAGTGGACTTCAAAGCAATCGCACGATCAATAGCGTTGATCACCGCACTATCCTTGCCAACTCCTCTGCCATCCAGCACTCGCAGATTAATGATCTTCGCGTCCGGTGCCATGCCCGACATATCAATGTACTGTCCTGGCAAGCAACGGCCCGCGCCCGCAGCGATTCCAGCCACGTGCGTGCCATGGCCGTACACGTCATTCGTTGTGCTTTCTCCAGACACAAAGTTCTGGCTGTAGACAATGCGCGAAGTAGTGCAGTTGGTGCCCGGGTCCTTCAAATAGTCATCCGCGGAAACGCCACTGTCGATGATGGCGATCCCCACGTTCTTACCGGTTTGCACAGGACGCTCCGGCACAGCCATAGCAGCAAAGCGATAACCAATGGCTTCGTGCAGCATCCATGGTGGAAAGTGAGTGGCACCCAAATCGCGATCAGGGGAAACGAAGGCAACGGTAGGGTCGTTGGCAATTGCTTGAAGCTGCGAACGTTTCACACGAAGCGCATCAAAAGGAAGGTTGCTAAACGTCCGGCGTCGCTCCCCCCAAACAGCACCTTTCTTATCCACATTGGCACGCTGCTCGTTGTCCAGATATTGGACAATGATATCCACCTCTTCCTCACTCGCTACAACTCTGCGGGATTGTTGACGCAGATCCGGGGATAGCTTATTCAAACTCGGCGTATCAGTTTGGGCGAAAGCCAGTGCAAAAGTTCCCACAAACAGAACAGATTTTTTCATCACGCCTGTTTCTTTGCACTCTCACTGCCATTTTGTACTGATCCTGATTCCAATAACTTACACAAAGGTCATGGACTAAATGTAAGTCCATAGTTGACAAACTGTCACTTTGGGAAGAAGCCATGTCACATTTTGACCTAAGGACAATTACGTACTTGCGGATCAGTAAAATCACTCAGTTACTGAGATGGAATGAGAAGGCCGGTCTCCCTGGGATAATTAAGCTCCCAATATGTGCACTCGAAATGCAAAAAGAGACCAGCCATGAAACTGCCAGGAATCGAATGATCACGCAGGCAGAAGGAAAGAAGAAGCAAGCCAAAGCAAGCAGAGACCAACAATTGGATTGGATCTGGGAGATCTCACCAGCCGCTACTGATTTTGGAGGAAGCGGTCCTTTTCTGGACAAAACCACAAGCTGTTACAGGTCGGCTCCAGACGTTGTAAGTGTAAGCCGCCCATGCTTCACACCTTTGGTAGAAATGAGTGCGTCGGCAACTTTTTGAACATCCTTCGCTTTGCCTTTAACAACCAGAACCTCCAGGCAGTTATCGTGATCCAGATGGACGTGCAGAGTGGAGAGTATGTTGTGGTGAAAATCGTGTTGAATGTTAGTCAGTTTTTCACTCAACATCCGCACATGATGATCGTAAACCAGCGTCACGGTACCCACCACTTGCTGATCAAGATTCTCCCATTTCTTCTGAACCAATTCGTCGCGAATCAAATCGCGGAATGCCTCCGACCGGTTTGTATAACCGCGGCCTTCGATTAGTTTGTCGAATTTTTGTAGTAACTCGGAATCGATCGCTACGCCAATGCGGCTCAGTTGTCCCATTTTATTTGCCTTGGTTCTAGAGTCACCATTGTAGCCCGGAAAGGGCCCCGAGGCGCCCTCAATCCGTTCAAGCAACAATACCCGTGCGCTCCGTTTTCCGGTAGTTCCTTTTTTGCGCAAAGGGCCTGGCGGCGGGCCACCAATGTTGAAAGAACACGGGAGCCCCTCGCCGCCGGAGCTCCGTCTTGCGCGCGCTCGCTTGGTACCTCTCCGCCTGCGCGGTGCTGGGCGTGCTACTTTAATAAAGTTCGTATGCATATCCCCGATGGCTTTCTAAGGACCGAAGTTTGGGCCGCGTTTGATTTGATCAGCGTCCCAACCATAGGGTATTTGTCCCATCGGGCAAAGCGCACTGGCGGCGATCTGCGGATCCCTCTGTTAGGAGTGATGGGTGCTTTTGTCTTCGCTGCCCAAATGATCAACTTCCCGGTTGGATTGGGCACCACTGGGCATTTACTAGGCAGTACTCTTTTGGCCGTCACTGTTGGCCCTGTCCCCGCAGCGCTTGTGTTGGCGGTGATTCTAGGGATTCAAGCTTTGGTTTTTCAAGACGGCGGGTTGCTGGCCTGGGGCGCGAACGCTTTCAACATGGCACTTTGCGGAGTGGCCGCTGGTTACTTGCCTTACTTCTTATTCGGCAAGGGACGACTGCGAACATTGGCAATATTCCTGGGCGGGGTTCTCTCCGTGATGGTAGGTGGAACGCTGGCGCTGCTGATGTTGAAGGCATCGGATAATCCACTTACTCCAGCTATTTTCAAAGTTTCCATATCACTGTTTCTTGTAATGGGGTTGCTGGAAGGCGCAATCACGGTGGCGGTTGTGAAGGCCATTGAACGCTTGAATCCGGCTTTTGTGCAATCACCAAACCGCAACCTTTTTTCCATCAAAAGACTGATTTTGGCGGCAGCCTTGGCGCTGGCCATAGTAGGTGTGTTGTTTGCTTCGACAACGCCAGACGTTTTGGAAAAAGCAGCGGAGGCAATGGGAATTGCTGCTAAGCCATCCAACTTTTTCACGCCATTGGCTGATTACGAATTTTCGCAATTTTCTAGCGGTTACTTACGAAAGGCGACCGCCGGACTGATCGGTATAGCGTTAGTGTACTCAGCTTGCCTGATTCTAGCGCGAGGGATTCGGCGGCGAGAGGAGCGGCTGGTTGCGCCACACCGCAATTGAACAATGGGCTCGCGGACCCGGCCCAATTCATGCAATGGATGCGCGAGTAAAGCTGGTGGTGGTAGCCACTTTCCTGATTGCGGTTTCCACCACGCCTTCGGCGAATTGGTTGGCTTTCGCAGCATTTGCGACCATGGTGTTTGTTGCGCTTGTTGTTAGTGGATTGCCGATTCGCCGGCTGTTGTTGCGATCTGCCCTATTGCTGCCATTCGCTGCCGTTTTCGCAATCCTTTCCTACTTACAAGCAAGTGATATTGGAGCTTCCAGTGCGTTAGTGGTTCGAAGTCAGCTATGCATCCTTGCAACAATTTTGCTGGTGGCTACAACCCCTTTGCCCTTGCTCCTTGCAGCGCTTGAATCCTTCTGGGTGCCAACTTCCCTTCTGGAAATTGCTCAGTTTCTTTACCGCTATCTATTTGTCATTGTGGATCAAGGCCAGCGCATGCGGTGGGCGGCGATGTCACGCGATGCCGGGCGGCTTGTCGCAGCTAATCGGCGAAGCATACTGGACAGGGCTGCCGGAGCATTGGCGACTTTGTTCGCCTGTTCTTACAAACGGGCGGAAGGAATTCACCGCGCGACGATTGCCAGGGGCTCGCGGGGCGGATTTCCTGTTCTTTCCAAGCCAGGGTTGAAGAGCAGCGACCTATTCATTGCCGCTGGGTCTGTATTGTTCTTGCTGGGAGTTCGAATTGCAACCGTTAATTGACGTTCGAGGGCTTAGCTACAAATACGAAGATGGTACGGTGGCGTTGGCCGGAATTGATTTCCAACTGATGCCCATTGAGACCGTTGCTTTGTTTGGGGCGAACGGATCGGGTAAGACAACTTTTATTTTGCATCTGAACGGGTTACTGCAAGGCAAAGGTGAAGTAACTATTTGTGGCATGCCTTTACTGCCGAAAAACTTAGTGGAGATACGCAACAAAGTAGGCATGGTTTTTCAAGATTCGGATGAACAACTATTCATGCCAAGTGTCCTGGAAGATGTTGCTTTTGGTCCATTGCATCAAGGGATGGGTTCCGAACAAGCAAAGGTGGTTGCACTTCAAGCTCTTAATAGTGTTGGTATGGATCACATAGCAATGAAGGCTCCCTACCACCTAAGTGCAGGAGAGAAGAAGCGAGTGGCGATTGCAGGTGTGTTGGCTATGAATCCGGAGATTCTTGTTTTGGATGAGCCAACAACATTCCTTGATCCGCCGGGGCAAAGGGATTTGATTGAATTACTGCGAGGATTGCCACAAGCAAAAGTAATAGTTACGCATGACACACGCTTTGCAACAGCGCTGGCAAGCCGTGCGGTGTTCTTTGAGAAAGGGAAAATAAAGGGCGCGGGGGAGGTTGAACAGGTGATAAACCAGTTCAATTGGCACCCCACAAATAATTCAAACTCTTTTAGTTAATTGTGTTCTTGCCTTTTGCGATCACCGAGACCAAGAAAATACCGCCGTCGCTGCCCCCAAGGGAAAACGAAGTCCGGACAAAGTTGTTCCTAACTGTTACGTGATACTGCATGGTTACGCAACCGGCGATTATTGGAAGATTGTGTCTTGTATTGAATCAGCACTTCGACCGTCTCTTCACCCTTCGGTTGCAAAAAGTCAGACGCTTCCTGTGGAACGGGGGACTGAACGTTCTACTTAACTATTTCTTCCAGCAGCATTGCTTGGTAGCCGATGTGAAATCCCAGCTTCTCGAAGTTGCGTTGTGATACGGTTCCGGGCGACACACGGGCCATTACCATCTTGATTCCGTTCTGGGCAGCAATTGCCATGCGGCTTTCAATCAATGCTTTTTGAATTCCCGAATTGCGGTACTCCGGCAGCGTGCAAGCTGCATTCAATGTTGCCAGGTTTTCAAACATTGTAAGTATCCCGACTCCAGTCACGTGGCCATCCACCCAGGCGCCCATCACCTGACTTCCCTTTGCGTGAAACAAGGTTCGGCCTAAACGTTCGGATTCAGGGTCCAAATTGCCATTGCAATACCCGCGAGAAAACGCTGCCATCCACGTTGCTTCGCTTTTGATCACGTCAATATCCAGGCCTGGAATCTTGGTGACCGTCCGGCTTGCGCTCAATTTCCGGGCCATCATAAATGTGAAGTCGGATGCCTTGAATTGCTTTCCAGCGAAACATTCAAATAACGACGGGTGAGTGAACGACGTGGTTCGAATGCGGAGTGGCACTCCGCGATCCTGGAAATATTGGCGCAGCAATGCGACATCTTCGGCCCTGACACGTTCGGTGATTCCAAACCCTATCAATTGGGTGAGGGGCGACGTGGGAGAAACAAAAACCATCGCTCCCCCACATAATTCGAAGTATTCGGGTTTTGATTCCGGATAAAGTTGATGATAGGATTCGCAAATGGATTTGGCATATGCCAACGACGCCCGCACTACTTCAGACGCCGTTTCAGCATCTGGGGAATAAGCGGGTTCCTTGGCGCAGGGAACGCCTGCCGCAGGAAGACCCACAGGAGCCAGCTCAGTTGTAACTAACATGTTTGCTTACCCTAGCTATCGGCAGAGGTAGGCTCGGAAATAAGGTAGTAGGAGGAAAAAGATTGGTTACAACTAAGGCAATCGGGGCAGCTTCTGATCGTGCATCGCGGTGAGATAAAGAACAGAAGCTAATACCACTGCGGCCTGCCTTAAATCCTCTGGAATCAGATGCTCAAAGGTATCCATATTAGTGTGGTGCGTTTGGGTTTCGTAGTTCAAAGGGTCCTGCTTGAACGAGGGTGCGGGAATCCCTGCATGATCAAACGAAGCGCAATCCCCTCCGCAATCTTTGCGGCTGGCAACCATGGATACACCCAAGTCTTTGAGTGGGTCCAGCCACTTGCGAAAGATGGGGACTAACAGAGGGTTCCCTGAGCTGACGCCACGAATTTTGCCTCCGCCTGCATCCAATGTATAGGCAGCGGAAATGAGATAATGTAGGTGCTTGGGAACAATTGGGCCAGCTACTTTCCGCAAGAAATCCGGCAGTCCAATTTGATTTCGATCCTGCGATAACGGGACCACAGCCACGTGCTTGCTGACATAGTCGCGCGATCCAAGGGCTCCTTGCTCTTCACCGGTCCAAAGTGCAAGCCGGATGGTTCGTCGAGGGGCAGTCCCGGTTGCCTTCAGTATCCGCATCGCTTCCATGGCAATGATCACACCCGCTCCGTCGTCGGTCGCGCCAGTTCCCGCGGTCCAGCTATCAAGGTGTGCCATAACCAGAACTAATTCGTCCTTCAGCATGGGATCCGCGCCAGCAATATCGGCGAACACATTCAACTGTTCCCTATCCTGGTTGCCCAAAACTGTGTCTACGTTCAATTCCAGACGCACAGGAATTCCACCTTGCAATAAGCGTGAAAGACGGCCGTAATGTTCCAAAGCAATCACAACCAGCGGCACTTTCATCGCCCTGTCTTTTTTATAAACAAACCAGCCAAACGTGTAGTTGGTGTCCACAGAAATGGTTCCGCCACTATGGCCGCCTTTTGCATTATTCCCGCTGGGGACGATTACGGCAGCAACCCCTTCTGAGGCGAAGAACCTGCCGGCTTTTTCCATCAAGTCAAATCGAAGCGCGACGTTTTGAGTGGCTCCGTTTCCGTAGGATTCAACCGGACCAGCGGCAAAGGTATCGAGTTGCTCCGAAGTTAACCGTTCAAACAAAGGTTGCTCAATGGGAAGCACTTTAGGAATAGAAGGAGCGCTTCCATAAAGAACGATTCTGCCTTTCAGCTTTCCCCGGTATGGTTCAAAATCCTGCTCGGTTTGGAATCCTCGAATGGCTATGCAATCTCCGGAAACAGGCCCATTAGTAGATGGGGACCAAGGTGCTGCTCGGATTATCAGCGGTGCCGTATCTGGTTGCGTCATTCGCATCCAAACGTTGCGCTCATGCCAACTCACCCCGAACGTACCCCAACTTTCGGAACTCACGTTTGTCAGGCCTGATTCTGCCAGTGCCCACGCGATGGCCTTGTCTAAATTTGGCGAACCAGTAAGGCGGGGTCCAATGCCGTCCACCAGTCCCGTTGCATAGCTCATCACTCGCGAATTTTTCAACCCCTCTTCGCGAATCTTGCTGAGCATCGCGGAGTCTTGACCATGTATCATGGGGCCGTGAAGCAGCAAGAAAGCAGCTATGAAGTATTTGGGCATGCTGAATCCCATGATAGCTCCGAAATTTGTTTATCTCCTGAAACTTTAAGGATCGGTTATCATCATATAGAAGGAAGCATTGGAGGACACTGAATGAACTACAATCACTCGCAAGAAGCGTCATTTTGGGACAAGCTTACGGGGACCATGCCTTTAAGCGCGACTCGTTCCGCTGTAATCAAACAGACCTATATGTTGTTTGGCGTCAGTGTGTTGGCGTCCATGGCAGGCGGCTACATTGGGGCTACTTCAGAAACTATGGTCCGATTTTTCTCGGGCTGGATGGGCTGGATTGCGGCGATGTTGATCTTGAACTTGGTTCCGCAAATCGCCATGGCAGCGCGGCATAATCCAGTTATGGGAGTTAGTGCGCTTGTTTTTAATGGCTTCGCTTCGGGCATTGCTCTGTCACCGCTGCTCTTTTTCGCAAGTATGGTTGCGCCAAGCATGATTGTGGTGGCACTGGGTATTACCGGGTTTGTGTTTCTGGGTGTGACCACCTATATTATGACCTCTGGCAGAACTTTTTCGGCTCCTAAGGGACTGATGATGGGCCTTTTCTTTTCCATCATGGGTGCCATGATCCTGAATAGTTTCATGCACATCGGGGTACTTGGGGTCCTGATCAGTGTGGGCATTGGAGTCGTCGGTGTGTGCACGCTGGTATATTCCACCAGCAACGTGCTTGGCACACCAGATGCGGATAGCCCAATTCCCGGTGCACTGATGCTGCACGCTGGTGTTTTCAACGTCTTTGTTGCCACTCTGAACATTCTGTTGCGGGTTTTTGGTGGCGGTAGTCGGGATTAATTTTTGAAGTTTTGAAAGGGCCGGTGGCTTGGCAGCATACCTTTGGTATGAAGCCAGCACCGGTCCTTTTCCTTTTAGCAGCCTGCTTTGCGTACCCTACCCGTTTATGGGCTGACGATGTTGATGCTATTCAGTCTGTAATTCAAGCGCTGAATCAGCCGCAGAATTTGGCTTCGTTATTCACTTCAAAAGCGGATATGTCGGATTTTGACCGGCTGTCGAACGCTGGGTTTGCGGATGCAAGCAGGCCGTGGTCTGAGGTGACAACTCCCCGTATTACAGGGACTTCCATCCGATTTCATTCTCCGCAATTTGCTTTTGTGGAAGGGGTTAAGTCGCAATATGGGACTATGATCACCCCGCGCAAGGTTCCGATTTTCTTTATCTTGAAAAAGCAGGGGGAAACGTGGAGAATCGCTTATTTGAAGATGAATTCCGATTTCGGGCTTATTCCCTTCTTTACTGTGCTTGGTCTTTAAGAATCATTAATTTGCAAAGGAAGGCTGTTAACTGTCCTTGTAAGTCTACCTTTCCACAAGAACTTTCCCCTCACAAACCGTGTTTTTATGAAGCGAAGAGTATTTCTTGCAGCTTCTTACCAGATTTCTGATGCCCGTCGCGTTGGTCGCCCAATTGGCCCAGGCTCAAGTAGCCTGGATTGATAAGCCTGTGGCTCGTTGGACCGATTCGGATGCGCGGCTGGTTCTTTCGGAATCACCCTGGTCAAAACAAGTTGAGCCGGTCCTTAAAAACGATGGCCGTCGGGGTGGACGCGGCGGGGGCATTGGGACTCCAATAGGCAGTATTGGAATCGGCGTCGGTGGAATTGGAATTGGCGGCCCTCGACGGGGCGGTCGTGGTCCCGGTGGGGGAATGCCTCCTCCTGTTGGATTGCCCCAGGGTGGCAGAACGATTGGCGACGAAATCGCTCCGCGTTCCATTGCCCCAGTTACAGTCCGCTGGGAAAGTGCGCTGCCTGTGCAAGAGGCGGAACTGAAAACGGCTGACGGGAATGCCCCCATTGTGGACGAAGCTAATTATACACTTGCCGTTGTAGGGTTGCCGAACCGGCTGGTAAACGGCGATCCGCAAGCTTTGGCCAAACAATGGAAGGGTCAGGCTAAGCTAAAACGTTCCGGCAAAAAAGACATTAAGCCTTCGGAAGTAAGAGTGCTGCCTCGCGATGAAGGGTTGGTTGTGATGTTTCTGTTTTCCAGAAGCAACCCGATTACAATAAATGACCGGGAAGTGGAGTTTGAGGCCGTCATTGGGCCCTTGGAATTGAAACAAGTCTTCACACTTAGCGAAATGAGTTACGCCGGCAAACTCGAACTGTAACGTCTAAAATCTAAGTAGCCCATGAAATTTCCTACGTTCCAAAAAGGGGCGGCCGTGGCCGTTCTGATTCTTAGTTTTTCTAACCTGGGCTTTTCGCAATACGCGGCCAACCGGTATGCGTTGATCCTGGAAGATGCTCCGGTGATGATGCAGACGGAAAGCCGAACTGGACCAACTTCAGCGAAGGCCATGCAGCACAAGGCGAATGTTGCAGCGCGCCAGCGCACCCTCATCGCAGAACTTAATAAACGGAATGTTGCTGTAACTGGAACTGTATCTACCATTGCCAATGCGGTGTTTGTTTCAGCCAATGCTGATGCTATTGCGGAGATGAGCAAACTTCCGGGCGTGCTTGGTGCTGTTCGTCTACGTAGGTATTCGATGAAGCTGAACCGCGCCACTCAATTGATTAACGCTCCAGCGGCATGGGGCATTCTGGGCGGTCCGGCCAATGCAGGCGAGGGGGTGAAGATTGCAATTCTGGATTCCGGGATTGACCAATCGAACGCCGCGTTTCAAGATAGCTCCTTGGTTATGCCCAAGGGTTATCCAATTTGCAGCGGTGAGGACTGCGCCTTCACCAGCAACAAAGTGATTGTGGCTCGCAGTTACACAAGAATGCTGGCTGCTGGTACCGAACCCAATCCGGCAATTGATTCGCACCCTGACGACTATTCTCCGCGCGACCGCAGCGGCCATGGCACTGCTGCTGCTTCCTGCGCTGCTGGGGTTCCGGTGGTTGGCACTGCTCCTATATCGGGAGTCGCCCCGAAAGCCTGGTTGGGGAACTATAGGATTTTCGGTTCGCCGCAAGTGAACGATGTTACTTCAGATGATGTGATTCTGAAGGCGCTGGACGATGCATTTAATGATGGCATGGACATTGTCTCCTTCTCCGTTGGTGGACCGGCCTTCTCTGGTCCGTTAGATACCGGCGCAGCGTGCGGAAATGCGGCAGGCGTGCCTTGCGACTTGGTAGCCAAGGTGTTTGACGATGTTTCGAAGAAGGGCATGATCATCGTATCCTCGGCTGGAAATGAAGGCAGCGATGGAACTGCGAATGGTCCTAGCTATGGCACAATCGGCTCACCGGCCAGTTCGCCTTCAGTGATCGCAGTGGGGGCAAGCACGAATTCCCATGACTTTGATTACTTACTAACCGTCCCTGGAACGGATGTCCCAGCGGGCTTGAAGTCAATTGCGGTGCAGCCTGGAGATTCTTCGATCGTGGGAGCCATCACGGCCCCGTTGCGCGATGCCACGGCTACAGGCAACGACGGACTTGGATGTACTGCTTTCCCAGCGGCCTCGCTGGTTGGAACCATTGCCCTTATTCAACGCGGCACTTGTAGTTTTTCCACCAAAGCATTGAATGCCGAAGATGCTGGCGCGGTTGGAGTTGTGATCTACATGGCCGATTCGTCAGCACTGGTTTCCCCGGCGTTGGGTAGCGCCTCGATTCCGGGAGTTATGATTTCTAATGCCGATGGACTTGCTTTGAGGAATTACTTATCGGTGAGCCCAGAGCATGCAGTTACAATTGACCCGACCGGTATTGAGATCAGTGCTACAGGAAACATTCTTACTTTCTTTTCCTCCCTTGGACCCAATACCGGCGATTTTGCTTTGAAGCCTGACTTGTTGGCACCTGGACAGAATATCTATATGGCTGGTAGTTCGCAGGATCCACTGGGAGAAATTTATAGCGCCAATGGTTTTGCAGTTGCCAGTGGGACCAGCTTTTCGGCCCCTATTGTTGCTGGTGCAGCGGCATTAGTGAAGCAGAAGAACCCAAAATTCACTGCAGCACAAGTGAAATCGGCGTTAATGCACACTGCATCGCAAGACGTGCTTCGAGATTACTACGGTGCCTCCGTCGATGTGCGCGGTTCGGGTGCGGGCAAGCTGGATGCTGCTGCGGCAGTGAATAGCATTGTCACTGTCACTCCTGGCTCGCTTTCGTTTGGCGTATTGACAGCAGCCACAGTTCTGCAAACGCTGCAGATGCAAATTACCAATACCAGCACGGCGGCAGTAAGTGTGACCTTAAATGTTGTTGTAACACGGGCGGCATCAGGAGTAACTCTCACCCTTAGCAAGCAGTCAGTCAACTTGGCTGCGGGTGCCAGTGATAGTGTGACTCTGACTCTTGCTGGAGCAGTTCCGCAACCCGGTTTATATGCAGGAGTGGTGGCGGTGCAAGGTGGCATCGTTAACCTGCGGGTTCCTTACATGTTTCTTGTGGGGGATGGACGAGTTGCCAATCTGATCCCACTTACTGGCATTGACACGGCTGGAACCGTTGGAGAAGGTATTGCTGACGGCACTATTTCCTTCCGGCTGGTGGATACCTACGGAGTGCCTGTTTCGGGAATTGCGGCGACATTTACGGCGCGGAGTGGAGCCAGCTTCAGGCAGGTGGATGCCCGGACTGATGCAAACGGAATTGCATCAGCAGAGCCCGTGCTTGGCTCTCTTCCTGGCAGTTACACCTTTACAGCTACCAGCGGAGGATTGCGCACTACTTATTCGGCGTATGCCCGCACAAAGCCCCAAATTGCAGCCAACGGCATTGTGAACGCTGCGACTTTTGATGCGTCAGCACCTGTTGCTCCTGGCTCTTATGTAACTATCTTTGGAACCAATTTGAGTGATGGCGCCGGCTATGCTAAAACCACATCGTTGCCGATGGCTATTGGCGGCGTTCGTGTGAGTTTCGATGTGCCCTCGGCGAAGATCAGCGTTCCTGGGAGGCTGACTTTCGTTAATTCAAGGCAAGTGAATGTGCAGGTCCCCTGGGAACTGCAGAACCAAAGTTCGGCATTAGTGAAAGTGATTGTCGGGGATACGAATGGCACTGTTGTTACTGTTCCGCTGGCGAATCATTCACCTGGAATTTTTGAGGCCGGCGCAGGCGCTGCCGCAGCTTTAGATGCTTCTTTCAAGTTACTCACGGCTGCAAATCCAGCAAAGCGTGGACAGGCGATTCAGATTTATGCCAACGGCTTGGGACTTGTTACAAATCAGCCGCCAAGCGGCGAGCCAGCTTCGACTACTAAGCTTTCGCAGACTTTAACAACGCCTGTTGTGACCATTGGCGGGCAAAGCGCCCAAGTGCTGTTCAGTGGCTTGGCACCTGGGTTTCCAGGACTGTATCAGGTGAATGTAATTGTGCCCACTGGTGCGGCCGCAGGGTCCCAGAAACTGACCATTGCCATTGGCGGAAAGACGTCCAAAGAATCGGGGCTAATTCTTCAGTAGTATAGAAGCGATGGACCCTGGCGTCCGATTCACGATGAAGTTTTGGGGAGTGCGCGGATCGATTCCAACTCCGCAGGCTGAAAACCTGCGATATGGCGGGAACACCACGTGCCTGGAAATTCGTGCGCCCGGTGAGCAGCCTCTAATTATTGATGCAGGTTCGGGAGCGCGACAGCTTGGAACTCAGTTAGTAAGTGAACCTGAAGCCACCCTGCTATTTACTCACTTTCATTGGGATCACATTCAAGGCCTTCCATTCTTTGCTCCATTGTTCAGAAAGGAAACCAGAGTTACTCTTGCCTCTACTCATGCGCCGGAGGATTTGCGCGCAGTGTTCGATGGGTTGCTCCGCTTTCCATTTCATCCCATTGATTTCGACTATTTTTCAGCGTCCACCGAACTGCTTCAATTGAAGTGGCCCTGGTTGCATGCGGGATTCAGGATTCATCCCTTTGATCTGCATCATCCGCAGGGTGCAACCGGGTATCGATTAGAAAGGCAAGGCGCCGTGCTAGTGCATGCCAGTGATCATGAACACGGCAATGCCGACGCAGACCGGCGGTTATTGGAGCAGGCCCGCGAGGCCGATGTATTGGTTTACGATGCGCAGTACACGCCGCAGGAATATGAGACACAGAGTGGACGGGGCCATAGCACTTGGCTGGAAGGAGTGCGGTTGGCAACCAGGGCTTTCGTCAAGCATTTGGTACTGTTTCATCATGATCCGGATCATTGCGACGAACAGTTGGAAGTGATTCTTGAGCAGGCACAGCGGGAGTTTCCGTCAACCAGTCTGGCGCGAGAAGGCGCGACGATTGTCTTTTGAGGAAAGCTTATCCTTGAATTTTGACATTGCTCCTATTGTATTAGCTAATAAAATAAACTAAGCTTGCAGTATATGCAGGTGAATGTCCATGAAGCCAAGACGCAGCTCTCCCGTTTGCTGGAGCTTGTAGAAAACGGGGAAACTGTCATCATTGCTCGTCAAGGTCTTCCTGTTGCCGAGTTGGTTCCTGCACGAAAGAAACTCGGACTACCCTTTGGAATTGCGAAGGATTCACCTTTGGTCCCGGCTGGGGACGCCTGGTGGGGACCGCTTACGGATGATGAGGCTGAGGCCTGGGTTGATGGAAAGTGAAGGTTTTGACAGACACTCATACGCTGGTTTGGGCTCTAAGTGATCCAGCGAAGCTGAGCAGTGAAGCTCGTGACGTGCTTTCAGAATCAGAAGTTTTTGCCAGTGTGGCGAACCTTTGGGAGTTACTTCTGAAGAAAGGGAAGAAGGATTCACTACTTACAGATCCCTTACCTTGGTGGGATAAATATGTTGTCCGTACAGGAATTCCCACTCTTGGAATTCGCCAGTCTCATGTTATGGCTATTGGTCAGCTTCTGAATATTCACAAAGACCCATTTGATCGGATACTTGTTGCGCAGGCCATCGTTGAAAAAATAGCCCTAGTTAGCAAAGACAGCGGACTGGGCAGCTATGGTATTCCGATTATTTGGTAAACACAAAAACGGCAGTTGATGCACCACCGGTTGAACAACTCTTGAACGCACAACCAGATGAAGGGAAGGCTGCTTTCACCCCGAGGGTGAGTGCCTTTCAGTTATCAAAATCACCGGTGGCTCGACTGGGGGCTAGGGTTGGCGCGGCCTGCGAAATCCGGGAACGGGGCGGCAATTCGTATTGGATGATTCGAACACAATCAATCAGGTATTGATTCCCAAGTTCGACTATGCTTTCTCGATGATATTTAGATCAATTTGCAATGATTGAATACCGGTTGGAATTTGGGCCAGCGTCGCAATTTGTTGCATTGGAAACGATGAGTGCCATTCTTGGTTTTTTAGAAACTGCGAGTTGCCGTAAAGCATCGGCGTTGGACTGAGTTTGAATCAACTCATTGTAGATCCCATCAAACTATTTTAAGTTTGGCAAAGCCGCTTCGCTGACAACTGTTAAAGAGATGTTGGAGTTGGGGTCCGAGAATGCAGGAAGGTTGCGTCGAACGCCATTCTCGCCAACCTCAAAGTGTTCCTTACTAAGACCGGTGAAGTGAAGTGAAGAAGCGGCTTAAAGGATCGGTTACCGTCACACGCAGGGATCGTATGGTGGGTGACTGGGCTGAAACAATAGGCGTACTCAGAGTAAGTAGAAAGCCAAATGTAAGTAGGGAGCGGAGCGTGGCCAATGAAATGGTTTATCACATCCTGATTGTCGCGCCTCTTTAACTTTTCAGTTCAGGAACTCAGCGGACTTCGTCCTGCTGCATCCAAACATTGCCGGCGATCTCGCCAAGGCTCAATATCAGATAATTAGGCTGCACAGTTAATCCAATCGCTGCCACAGTTCCAGGCACATTGGCAAGAGAACGATACGCGCGGTGGAAATGCACTACACTTCTAGCTTCCCCGCGGGGTCGCTTTGTCGACGGATCCAGTGATTGTTCCCAAACGCAGCGAAATCCGTCACGCTCGCTTAGGAAGTAAATTGAGCTATCGTCCAACGACCAAACGGCTTCGCGATCGAGGGACGTACCTGCGGTAATCGGAATCCAGTCTTTCAGCTCGACTTTTCGATCTCCAGAAAGCACTGGAAAAACATGGATTTGCCGGACTTCGGATCTGCCATCGCTGGTATGAAACGCCACCCATTTGCCGTCTTGGGAAAGAGTGGGTGCATAAGCAAACCCTTTCTTCCCTCCCCAGTCAACCAACTGATGAGTCTTGCGTGCACGCCAATCCATCAACAGAGGCGAGTGGGGGGGGCCACCTGATTCAAGCAGTATCAGTTTGCCATCTTTGGTCAAATCATTGGGAATACCGCAATTTTCGCAAATTTTTTCTGGCGTCCCAAACTTGCCGTCCTCTGTCGCGCTCAACACGAACAGGTGGCGAAGAACTTTGTGGACCTCCAAATAAGCAATCGTTTTCCCATCGCCGCTGATTTTCGGTTGTTCTTCGATGTTGGATCCTTCGGTCAGTTGTGTTTCCTTGCCCGAAACCATATCTCGGAACCAGATATTGCGGCGACCGGAGCGTTCCGACAAGAAGACCATTTTCTTGCCATCTTCGGAGAGCGACGGGTAGGCATCGAAATTCACTCCTTTCGTAAGCTTGACGGGTTCTCCATCCACAACACCACGTCTTAAAGGCTGTCGCCAGACTCCAGTGGTCACGGTACTGCTGGAAAATGCCATGGTGCCGTTTGCCGCCGAGGCCGGTTGAATTTCAAAGTTCGTCCCTGACGTTCGCCGTTCTGGAGCTTGCACAGTTTTGTCGCCAGCAGTGGGCAGTGTAATATCCCAAACATTCACTCCATCCGCCACCTTTGCGGCGAACAGAACCCGATTCCCAAGGAACATTTCCGGAGCAATGACAAAAGAACCGGGCGCAGGGCTCATCTTCTTTGCTCGTAGCGAATCCAACACTGCGGTGCGCAGAGCTTCGCCGCCGTCCAGTTTAGTGATCCACCAATCCGCCAATTCCGATCGTTCGGCTTTCTTTTTTCCCATGAACAAAATGCTGGATCCATCGGGGGTCCATACCGGATAGGCGGCGACGTCAAACTCCGGCTGAAGGATTTTTTCTGAACCTCCGTCAGCGGCCATGATTTTTACCTTGCCTGATCCTGCAGTGAATCCGCTTCCCACCTGCCCTTGCCAATAAGCGATCCACTTTCCATCGGGTGAAAATCGGGGCCGCCGACCAGCGCGTGCCAGCAGCTTAGGTTGCCCACCGAAGGCAGGGACGATATAAATTCCTCCGCCTTCCCGTTCAGACCTGAAGACGATTTTCGATCCATCGGGGGAGAAGCAAGGCTCAGTTTCGTCAGCCTCATCGGAAGTAACGTGAACAGGGGTGGAGCCTTTCTCAATCTGTTGCAGCCAGATATCAAGATTACCCGCCTCGCCTCTATCGGAGGAGTAGGCGACAAATTTACCGTCAGAGGAAAGAGCTGGAATACCAGTAAATCCGCTATCGAAAGTAAGCCGCATCAAGACGTGTTCGTGCCGTGCCTCGGTAGCAGGTTTCATCCAGCGAGGTGCAAACCAGGCCCCGATTGCGGCAACCGATGCCATTGCAACAGCTCCAACTATCTTCCACGAATGCGAAATTCCAAGAGCGGGAGTGGGTGCCGCTGGATACTCTTGCGAAGGTAGCTCTTGAGAAGCATTCACAACGCGGCTAATGGTACCCATTTGTGTTTGCAAATCCAGTTCTTTGAGTTGAGCTAACACATCGCTCATCGGTGGACGAAGTGCCGCGTCCTTTTGCAAGCAGGCAGCAACAAGCTGGTCTAACTCTGGGGGAACACCTGGAGCTTTTTTGTGGATAGGAACAGCTTCCGTCTTGAGCATGGCGGCCAACCGGGCCAATTGTGAAGAACCCTGAAACGGCTTGTCGCCGCAAAGCATTTCATACAGCATTACACCGAAAGAGAATACGTCAGTGGGTGGACCCACTGGTTGGCTTTGCGC
>JAYUSZ010000388.1:0-20703 GCA_043755435.1 Bryobacterales bacterium
CGTTATAGACTAAGGAGCGGCACTGAACATGATTTAGGAGAGCTTGGCATTGGCGAGCCCATCGTTTGACGAAAACCCTCTGAAGATCGTCCTTGATCGAAAGCCCCCTCGTTTCTGCGAGGACGGGAGTTCCATCACTGAATCATACCTGCACCAGCAACGTCTGAGCTCTATCCGCGTGCGCGAACTCCTCGCTGAGATCAGAACTCGCCAAATCAAACGGATCGATGGGCCAGTGCATTGGGCAGTGATGAGGGACGGCTACGCCAAGGGTCATGGCCTGAGAGCCGTAATCGGCATACCCACCCGAGGGTGCTCTTATGCGCGTAGCGTCTGGGGCGGTTGCAGCGTGTGCGGGCATGTTGCCAGCACACTATGGGACGACCAAATCACGAGCGCTGCGATGCTGGAAGACTTCACGAAGTCGTTGTCCGAAGTCGCAATGTTTCGTCCGCCAATACTCTGCCTGTACACATCTGGCTCGTTCTTGGACGATACGGAAATTGACCGTGACACCCGTGCTCGGGTTCTTCAACGCGTGGCCACGTTCGGCTGGGTCAAAGAAATCTTTCTTGAGTCGCTGCCGCAATTCGTCACTGAAGAAGCATTACGGCTCCTCCGGAGCGTCCTACCTTGTGTCAAGTTCACGATAGGAATGGGCCTGGACTCCTCGCACGACTACGTTCGTCGCGTCTGTTTTCAGAGACATATTTCTGACGCCGCATACCTTCAGGCCGTTCACCATTGCCGGAATCACAACGTCGACACGACCGCCTATCTGGTGCACAAGCATCCCTTCCTTACTCTGGCTGAGGCAGTGTCGGACACCGCACAGTCCATCCTCGACGCGGTAGGGATGGGTTTTACCAGCATCTCTATCGAACCCGTCGCCCTCCAGTCTGGGACGTTGCAGAATCACTTGGCCAAGCGAAATCTTTTTGAAGTCCCTTCAGTTTGGTCGGTGGCGTCCGCCGTGTCTCTCGCAAGCCAACGACTCAATGACAAATTCTTATTGTCACGGGTATACCTCGGCGGACAGGTATTCACACCACTCCCGGATTCGTCATTGCGGGCCTGTCAAGACTGCGTGTCCAACATTCTCCATGAGATGCCTCAGTTGCCTCGCAGTTTCTTCGATGGACTGCCAATGACAATACACTCAGTTCATTGTGGTGCCTCAAGGGTGATCGATCCCCTGCCGGTTGATCCTGCCATCGTTGCCGAGAGAATTGCCGCACTACTCGATTCCATGGAGGTTGATCATCGACTTTTGGAGGCTCACGAGACGACCCTATGACACCGCTCGGGATTGGGGATATTGCGATTGCTCTGGTGGCCTTTGGGCTCTTAACCTGGGCCGGAATCAGAAAGGCCGGACTTCAGACGGAAGAAGATTTTCTCGTCGGGGGTCGAGGTGTGACGTGGCCTCTGTTGTCGGCCACGATATCCGCAGGCGTCATGGGTGGCGGCGTGCTGATGGTCTATGCAGAATACCTTTTCAAGTATGGTTTGTCTGCATTGTGGATTATCGGGGGCCTCCTACTAGGAATACTTTGTATCGTCCCAATTGCTGGCAGGTTTAAGAAGCTTGCTGATAATCAGGGTTTCCTGAGCCTTCCGGATTTCTACGCATTCCAGTGGGGCCGCAAGTCTGGTTTCCTCGCCGCCATAGTCGTCGGCCTCTGGACGTTCGGCTTTATTCTGATGCAGCTAATCTCGGCAGGGACGGTGCTTTCAGCCCTGACGGGCTGGGGTTATGGGTATTGTGTGGTTGCGGGTGCAGCCACGGTAGCCTCATACCTGCTCATCTCGGGTTTCCGAGCAGTCATTGTAACCGACATGCTACAGTACGGGGCTCTTCTTGTGCTTCTGGTAATCCTTCTCGGTGTCTCAGCCGTCACCATTGCGCCGGCGGATGTTCTGAAGGTCACGATGGAATCGCACTGGGACATGGGCGAATCGTTTGGGTTTTTCTTTCTCGGGGCACTCAATATTCTGGTTTCGGCGGATTTGTGGCAGCGCGTGTATTCGGCAAAGAGCACACGAGACGCGCGGCTGGGATTTCTTGTCTCGCTGCTTCTTATCGCGGTAGCCGCCTTCCTGCTTGTCTATCCGTTGATATACGTCCGGAAGTTCTTGCCCGATACTCCTTCAGGCCAAGCGTTGGTGCTCAGTCTCCCTCAACTCCTGCCACGACCGTTGTTGGCAGTCGGCCTCGTGGGCCTATTGGCAACAGTCGTATCCGCGCTCGACACGATGACTTTTCTTTTCGGTCTTGCACTGGCTCATGACATTGGTGTGAGGCAACTGCACCTCCCAGTTGAGCGTAGGTTATTTTACACGCGCCTAGCAATGGTCTTGATTCTTGTCATCGGCTGTGGAGCGAGCATCGAGTGGAGGGATCTCGAAAGAATTGGTATCGCCCTATCAACGATCGGACTCATACTTGCACCGCCTTTGCTCTTGCTATTGACTCGATGGAAGCCCAAAGGCGAGTCGGTCGAATGGGGAATGGGCTTTGGGCTCTTGCTCACCCTGGGTATGATTCTGACGAAGACATTGACGCCTGAGAACTCTGTGGTTGCGTTCCTTGGCGCATTGATAATCACGCTTGTCGCAATGCTTTACCACAAGCCAAGGAAAGCATGAAATGGCCGTTACTCCTTCTTCGGCCGTGGTACTGGCTGCCGACGCTCTCGGTGGCGTACGCGGGCTATTTTTCCAACACCACTGCGGTTGGGTATGGACAGATGATCGTCGTTGGGCTGCTTGCTGGTCCTATATTGAGTGGATTTGCAGAAGGGGTAAACGACCTTGCGGACGCCAACGATGACGTCAAGGGAAGCCGCAAGTACTTCTACTGGATTCCGATGTCCGGCGGTTCCGGGGCCGTCGCCGATCCCGCGTTTTCGCCGAGATTGGCAAGGTTGCTTCTGCTGACGTTGGCGACGGTTGGCGTTGGCTTGGCCGCTTTTTGTTCTGTTCAACTGCTTGCTGTCTATGTCCTTGGCTTGTCCCTCGGGGCAGCCTATTCCCTCAACCCTCTGAAACTGAAAGGCCGGGCGTTATGCGGACCAATCGTGCAGGGACTGGGGTACGGTCCAGTAGCTTTCCACGTTGGTGTTCTCGGTGCTGGATCACAGATCTCTAAGGATACCTTGTGGGTTTCGGCCCTGGTGGGTATTTGGGTGGCTGCAATTGGATTGTCGGCTGATCTACTGGATTACGATGATGACCGAAGTAGCGGCGTTCGCACGCTACCCGTCGTGTGGGGCCGAGAGAGATCACGTCGAGCGATCTGTCTGGTCGGTTCTATCGTGCTGATCGGTCTTCGCAGTTGGAGGAGTTCTTCACCCGTAGGCCTTCTGATCTGGCTGCTGAGCGGTTTCCTATTCTGCTCGTATGGATGGGAGCTACTTCGGCACAAGGGTACTCCCGTCTCCTCCTCACTTCACGCAAAGGCACTTTGTTTGGAGTGCCTATTTCCTTGGGTCGTGATTCTTTGAGCCTGTGACGTCAATGTATGTGGTCCTTTTGGAATGGCTTCCTCGCGCTGATCCTAACCGGCTTTGAGCTTCTACGATGGGGTGTGCTTGGCCTTAGAGGCCGCGCAGCCCGCTATGAAGTCGTCACTGAAGTGTGGCTTGAGCGGTCTGGTTGGGAAGTCGTTCTGTATATGTTTGGGCAGTTGGCGTTTCTGGTATTGCCCGTAGCTGCAACGGCGTTCGCCCCTAAGCACAATTGGCCATGGAAAGCTGCCGTATCGATCTGGTGTATATTTGCATTCCTTACTGTAGTAACGCTCTTTCTGCCGATCGGCGCGCGGCGAAGGTACACTACATGGCGATGGTTGCGGCCAGGAGTCAGCACTGGCTACGAGCGCCTATTCCTCGGCCAGATGAAGATAGACCTTCTACTCTCAGCGAAAGGGCATGGTGCCGCCGCGTGCTTGATGGAGGTTCTTCTCTACGTCCTGCTGAGTGTCTTCGGGGCGGCATCTGTGCTATATGCGATCTGGTTGAATAAGGGGACGGAGGCGTTCACTGTACCATGCGAGAGTTGCATCTCCCTGTGGGACTTCGTGTACTTTGCAATCGTTACGATTGCAACAGTCGGATATGGTGACATATATCCCACTGCCGCAGTTTCTCAAATCGTGACCGTTGTGGAGATCGTCCTGGGGTGGATGTACCTCGCCGCCCTTCTGCCGACTCTTATCAGCTTAACCTTGTCGTTGAGGGAAGGTAGCCAGGAGCGGAGTCTGAGTACAACGTCATTCTCCCTCAGGGCGAGCACTCGAAGGGCCAGAGCATGGTTGTTAGACATGCAGGAGCCGTGGGGAGGATGGGAGGTTCGGCTTAGCGGTGATCTTGCGACTTCCGCTATCCTCCTATGTGCGCTGAAGAGACTCGGAAACGAATTGCGAGATCCGTCTTCAGAGATTTCGCATTTGCAGGACTGGATAGACCAGCAGTGTGCGCTCAAGAGCCTTGATTCGGTGGGCAGGGAGATCGCTGCGATATGCGCTCTGGACAGACTCTACTCCGAGGACGAGGCTGTCGCACTTATTGCAAGGGCACGACAGTATCACGGTGACGAAGACCACGCGGCGTTCTTCGCCACGCTTTGCGCAGCTGCGGTGGGTGCGCTGTCACCGTTGCAGATTGATGTGCCTGCTGATTCGGAGGAATGGCAAAGCAAGTATGGCGAACACTGGCACTCTTATGTTCTGCTCGCGCGAATTTTGATCGCTTCGGCCCGACACGATGAGCAAGCGGTCAATCACGATTGTGCACTTCTGCTTAAGAGGAGAACCCGAGATGGGGGCTGGTACGGTGACGTACTGCTCACGAGCCTAGCTTGCTTGAGCTTACTGTTAGTCGGACTTTACCGCAGAATGGTGATTGATGCCGCAGTATTTCTTCTCGGCGCAGTTCGGGTTGAAGGCTGTGGAGCGAGTGTCGTCTCCGGCCTTGAGATGTGGGACAGCGGCTGGGCCATTATTGCGCTCCTCCATACTGGGTACCGCGGCGAGAATCTGCATCATGCAGCGCGATGGCTTGTTGCGAACCGTGTCAGTATCGGTCAACATCGGGCATGGTCATGGTCGAAGAGCGGGGGGATGTTCTGTGGAGACACAACGTCTCTAGCCGTTGAGGCGCTGCGCGCCGCGAGGCTTCATGATGTCCGACTGGAGGCCGCGCTGATTCAGGGAAGTGCGCTTCTCGAAGTCACTCGGCAAGGTGGTTCGAAGTTCTTTACGTTTTACGAAGCAGGCTCCAGTATGCATGCGTGCCCGATCATTTCTGCACGCTCTATTGCATCACTTGATATCGAGTCCTTAGATCAGGCGACTGCCGCGCGGCAGGTTCTTGAGGAAGTAGCTCAAAATCAGTGGTTGTCCGAATGGTTCAGTGATGCCGCCATCACTGAAGGGTTGGTATTACATTATCTGGCCGAGTTCTGTGATCCGGCGAATCCCGACGCCATTGGCATCGCTCAAAAGCTAGCTGCCGCGACAGCGGCTAAGAACATTGCATCCATTGAAGGTGGCGCAGCCGCACTCTTGGGTCTCTTGGCTGCCCGACGACACCTAGGTGTTAGTGAAGACCTTCAGAGCCCGATACGCGAATTGTCGAATAGATTGCTTGCAGCTCAGTTACGAGACGGATCGTGGGAGCCATCTGGAGTTGGCGTGTTCGGTTTCGGACGCCATTACGGAGATCGGGTCTTTACGACTTCGATCTGCACGATTGCCCTTGCGATAGCGTCCTGATCGCCGCCAGGGCAGACTGTCGATCCCGTGAGGTGCTCGGCTCGCAACTCGCTCCTACTGAGGATGGCCGGAGCCGCTCCTGAGGATGTGTCAAAGGTGTCAAAGCAGCGCTTCGACCAACGGTTCAAGCCACCGGCGGTCGACAGCCACCCCGTACCCGTCCCACGTCTCGATGGCCGCCTTGATTCGAGCGGTCTCGGCCTCCGTGAACTCGAATTCCCTCGCAGAGACCGAGAGGGACGGGTTCCACACCGTACGCTCTTGCCCGCTAACGAGTTCGCGTTTGAGTTCGATAGCCTTCTCCTCGCCGACATCGAGAGCGAGCTTGTCCTGCACCGCCCAGATCGCACGGATAGAGCCAACGTCCGCCCGCTGCGCGCCCAGCAACGCATGCAGGTTCAGACGCTGAGTGTGGTCCAACGTTAAATTCATCGGTTTGTCCTTTCGGGAACTACGGATTGGTGTAGAGCAAGATGTAGCCGAGCGTCGTGCCAGCCGGTGTCTTGACCTTGATCACACCGGACCATCCGGACGGATTGCTGGCGCTTCCGAGTTCGGCGAGGCGGTAGCCGTTGCCGGTACCGCCAGCGATGATCAGTTCGCCTCCTGCGGTGATTTCAAGGAGGCTGTGATCCGCGAGGTTGGAACCAGGGCCAAACACGCGCAGCGGCGACTCCGCGTTGTCCTTCGCCGAGATCACGACTGCGCCGCAGGCGATTCCGGCTGAGACGTTCGCCGTCTGAGATGCCCACGTCCTCGCGTACCCAATACTCGGGTCGTTGCCCTGTTGCAAGCACGCGCCCCACAAGTAGATCGAACCTGTGGTCCAGTCGTCGCCATTCGAGTCGTACTGGCGCACGACGATCCAAAGGCCTGTCTGCCCGCCGGCCAGAGTGCCAGTGATCTTGAACCGCTGCCAGGCCGTCGTGAGAGTGACCTGCGTCGGCCCCGCCAGGTATGCGCCATAAGCGTTGTTCACGATAGCGAGAGACACCTTCCGCGTTCCTGATGCGACCTTCCCCCAGACGTAGAACGTGTAGGTGCCGCTGTCCACGAGTCCGGCGATCTGCTGTTGGATGATCGGCGTCGCCGTGCTCGCGGTCACTGTGTCGGCGGTCGTATTGCCGTCCGGAGCGGTGGTGCTGTTCGCGGTCACCGAGCAGGAACCGCCGTTCTTGTCCCAGGTCGCGACGCTGAAGTCTTCGGAGTACCTCGCCATGTTCTCGAACGCGCCGCCGACGGTCTGGTACGGGCCGCACTCGACAATGGCCTGGTCTCCACCGACGTGCAACGCGCCGGTGAAGGTGTCGCCAGCCTTGTTCGCGGGAGTGTAGCCGAGCGCGCCGGTCACGTCTCCTGAAGAGAGTGCGGCGACGGTGACTGCCGCGCCCGCTGAAGCCTGGCGCAGGAAGCCGGGGCCCGTTGAGGAGAGATCCGCTCCAGAGCCACCACGCGCGAGGGCCAAGGAGCCGGAGACGATGTCTGTTGCGGCGTGCGTGTGGGTTCCGAGGGAGATCACCCCTGCTGCCAGCGATAGCCCGGAGCCGACACTCAACTCGGCGAGCGTGTCCTGGGACGGCGAGTAGAGGAGCTTGTTGGCAGCGACGGTGGTCAGGCCGGTTCCACCTCGATTCACCCCGAACGCGCCGCTCACGATGTCACCAGCGACATGTGTGTGCGTGGGCACGTCGGAGGCGGCAAGCGACGCACCAGCCGTAACACGGCCCTTGGCATCCACGGTGACTTTGGGGTACGTGCCGGGCGTGACCGCCGTGTTTGCCAGTGACAGGACTCCGACTGCGACCGCCAGCCCGCCGACCGCGTCGATCTGGACGATGCCCTTGCTGCCGGTCGTGGCGTCCGGATACGAGAACGCGCCGAACGTCTGGCCAACAGCGAAGTCGATGATCGCTTCCATGGCGACGTGGTTCGCGGCGTTCAGGCTCATGCCGAGGTCCCCTGAGTTGTCGGCCTTGCGCCATCGCAACGCACCGTCGTTGGGAAGCCGAACAAGGCCGGTCGCAGCCTTGGCTCCCGCGCCGAACTCCGCGCCGTCCACGAAGGCCTTCAGGCCGGTGATCGTGACTGCGCCGTCCTTGCGGACGTAGTTGCGCGCGGATGTCACACCGACCTCGTTCTCGACGGCGAGCACCGCTGACTGGAGCGCGGTCAGGAAGCCGGAGACCATGTTCGCCTTCACCGCTACGCCGGAGGAGTGCTGCGCCGCCGACGTGCCGAACGTTCCCCGCTGGCATCCAGTGAACTGCGTCGCGTTCTTTGCGGTGTAAATGATCAACTCGTCGTTGATCGAGAGAATGCCGTACGTGGCGGCGAAGCCATCGGTGGACGCGACGCTAACGGTCGAGTCGCCCGCGAGGATCTGCTGCGTAGACGTGGAGTCGAGCGGCTTGGTCGAGAACGCATCTGCTGGAGAGTACAGGCTTGAAGCGTCGTCAATCGCGCTGGGGTAGTTAGCCATTGAGCTTGCCCTCGTTCAACTTGAAGCGGTTCATTGCGCCCGATGCGGTTGATACGACCGGCACCGCGACGGTGGCCTCCAGTGCGCGTGCCGCGCGAGGCTTGTGATACGCGACCGCTGTGGCCCGCGCCTGAGTCCATGCTTCGAGCGGGATCGGCCTGCTGTTCAGGCAGAACTGGTCGAACGCCCAGAAGCACATCGAGTAGAGCTTCGCGGCGCGCCACATCCCGTACGCCTGAGCGATGGGCGGGTCCGGAGGACCGTAGATGCCCGCCAGGTAAATGCACTCCGCGGCGGGCCTGGCAAGGACCTGATTCGCGTAGGTGATGGTCTGGCGCATGCGGACGGCGTTCTTCTGCCACACGTCGTAATCGAATCCCTCGCACCGGAAGTACTTGATCCCATATGAGGACGTCTTCCACTCGTTCGGCAGGTTGACGTGCATCAGCAGCTTTCGGAACGCGGCGTCCGGGGCGGGTTTCCCTTGGTTGGCGTCAAGCGGCCAGAGACACTCGAACACAGCGGTCGGATGGTAAGCGCGGACATGCGCCATCACATCGGCACAGTACTGCCAGATGCGGTCGCGCAAGAAGTCGGCGGTCTCGTACAGGTGCGCCGGATCGCCCGCAGGATCATCGGTGTTCACCGTGAACGGCCAGATCTGATGACCCTTCGCGGCTTGGAAGGCATCGATGGTTTCCTGATCGTAGAAGCTCATCCCGCCATTCGGGTCCTGCGCGGTGTTCGGGAAGTACCACCACTGCGTCTCACCGAACTGCAGCACAATCGGCGCGCCCGCCGCCGCGATCTCGTCGGCGCATTCCTTGTACATCTGTCGCAGGTAGTTCCGAACGCGCTGCCCGAAGTGCATCTGGTGCGAAGGGATCTCCAGGAATACGTCCGCGCCCTCTTGGACCACGCCGTTGGTGTACCGCAGGTACTTCGCCCGCATCGCGGCCGGAGGATTGTAGACCTCCATCGAGAACGCGAACGACGCCGTGATCCCCGCTGACTGGAACTGCCCGGCGAGGTCGCGAATCCACTTCCGCGCTCCCTCGGTCATGACCGGCGAGACGGAGTCGATCAACTCCCAATCGCCCTCGTTGCCCGCCGTCCCGAGGTTGTTCGTGAGCGTGAGGGTTACCGAGTTCGGCGCGCCGACGGAGACGGACGGGAACGTCCACGAGGGGGCCTTCGACTGGATGCGGAGCGTCGCGCTCGTCCCGAAATTGTCGTCGGCCCACACGCCCGCGAACGTGCCGTTGAGCGCTGCGCGCATCTGGCTCACGATGCTCTGAAGCGTGTCGCCGTAGCCGATAGCATGGTTGATGGTGGTCCCGGAGATCGTGATGGACGCGACGTCGCCCGGAACCGGGTTGCCCGAGAACGCGATGGTCGCATACGGGTACGTCGCGCCCACGCGCCGCCGCTTGTTGTTCCAGAAGACGCCCATGTACACGTCGGCATGGCCCTGTAGCCCGAGCTTCTGGAGGTGCCAGATGTGCCAGGCGGGGGGCTTCTTGTAGCCGTGGTCGGTGTCGAAGTCGATGGCGAGCGACACGTCCGAAAGGACCTCGGGCGCGTCCGGAACGTCCTGCGGCACCATCGGCCACAGGTAGTCGAAGTAGAAGTAATACCCGGTGGACGCCGCGTTCTTGTCGTAGAGAGCGGTGATCTCCACGGTGTGGTTTCCAGCCGCGACGTTTCCGCGGACCTTCTGGTTCGCCGTGGTGCCGCCGAACTCCGCGAGATAGAGATCGTGGGTGGTTGCCACGCCGTCCACCGATACGCTGACCTTCCCGCAGTTGGTGTATAGGAACGTCCCAAGATAGAGATCGTGCGTCTCCGGCTTCGAGTACGTGATCCGGACCTTGCGAACGTCGAGCGCGCTGCTGGGTGCGGTACGTTTCGCGTGGCCCGCGCTCCACCACTGTGTCGGGAAGCCGCCAGCGTACTTGTAGTCCTCCCAGGATCCGGTGTACTTGCACCGGCCATCTGACTCTTCGATGCGCGGCGCAGAACCGCCGACCTTGAGGGCGCGGTCGCCGGTGACCGTGACGTTCGAGATAGTGGCTCCCCACTCCGCGTCGGAGGCGAAGCCGCTCATCGGCGAGAGCTTCTTGACCCGCCCGCCAACCGCCCACGTCCCCGGCGTCGAGGACTGGTAGCCACGCTCGACCGTGATCTGCGTGGGTGAATCCAGGGATACCAGGCGCACGCGCTCCTCAGCGGTCGAAGTACCGATGAAGTACCGGCCTCCGGAGAGCTTTGAGGAGTCGTCCACCTGCCAGACGGTATCTGTCGCGCCCACGCCAGCCGTGAGAAAGCAGCCATCCTCTAACTCCTGCTCCGTGATCTCGAAGCGTGGCGCGAAGACCATGTATATCTTGCGGCAGTCGCTCATCGGCACCGTGCGGTTGAGCTTGTCCAAGAGAGGCTGCGTGAAGTCGAGCGTGATATGGTACTTGGTATCGTTGTCGCCGCCCGAGAATCGCCGCGAGGCCCCACTACCGCCCGACCAGTCGATCTGCTGCGACCCGGGCGGGTCCGGAGGCTCGGCGTCCACGTGGCCTGAGGTGACCAGCACCCGGTCGATGTTGCCGAGCTTTCCGTAGCGCGCAGCCGGAAGCGCGGGCGTCGCAAACTGAAGCTGAAGGCTGGCTACTGAAGTCGAGAACGCTGTCGCGGTCGCCGCGATCACACCGGATTGGTCGGGACCGAACCGGCCCGCGACCGGATCGCCGGGAGTGTTGATGATTTGGGCGAGCTTCTGGAGCAGGTGCTTCGCGCCCAACTGGAGCGTGACGAAACTCCCGGCGGGGTGGTTCATAGTGACCACGCAGCGGATCGTGCCCGCGCCGACGGCCTCGACGCGCACCAGTTCCTCATTCGTGCCGGTGCGCTCGATATAAACGTAATCGCCCACACCGATTCCCGTCGTGTTCGCAACCGGAATGTCCTGCGCGGTCGTGCTTGCGGTCACGTCCGCAGAGAGAGTCGTCTCGACGATGCAGTCGGTGTGCGCCACCGTGTAGCGCGTGTCGCGGAAGTAAAGGTGGAGGTAGTCGATCCCGTAGTAGGGCGCGATGCCAGTGGCGTCGAACTGGCAGAAGGCCGGGGTCTCGCCGCCGGAGACGACAGTCGCGTGGTCGAGCAGCCGCACCTCGTAGAGGTCGTTCGGGTCGCCCACACCACACACGAACGTCATCGCGTCCCAGGAGACGGACGGGAACTTCGCGGCGTCGAGGCGCATCGCGCCGTCAATCGCGTGGTCGTAGTCGATGTCGAACTCCAATTTCAGGCTGAAGAGATCCGTTCGCGATAAGTGCTTCACGCGGAGGTGGTTGAAGTAGTCGTAGGCGTTCCAAAAGCCCAGCACGGCGAAGTCTTCGGCGGCTTGGAAGATTCCAGAGATAGACACACCCGTGGCGGTGGCGTCGTGAATCGTGGTCGTCGCGGCGCGCCCCGTGAAGCCCTGCAATTGGAAGTTGCGGCGCGGGTCGAAGATGAGAAGAGACTCCGTGGGCATCTGTAAATCAGCGGCAAGATTCGGACTGATGCGCTGCTACTTTTTGCGACTTCACCTCTGCGCGACGCTCGGGTAAGTGGCGGTCGCTCTCGACGATGAATCCCCATGGGATGAACTCAAGGGTCGAGGGGCGTTTGTCCGCCTTGCCCACTCTCGGTTCCCAAGCTGGCCTATCCGTCAAAAAGCGTGCTGACCGTGTCTATCCAGCGGCGGCGGCGCATCGGCTCCAGCGCGTCCAACAGGTAGGCGTTAAGCGGTGATCTTCTGCCACCAGGCGTCCCAAGCGCGGGTGATGCTACTATTCTCACCGAAGAGAGAGATAGAATACGCCCGGGTGATGTGCATTCCGTACTCAAGGCCGTAGCTTCCGAAGTTCGCTAGGTAGAATTCGAGGCATGCGTCTAGCCGCTTCTTCAGGGATGGATGAGTGTCAGAATCCTCATCGAAGCTGTCTGACAAGTAACTTAGCCCGAGAAGTGCCAAAACCGGACCGATCTGCAAAGAGTTGATTTCGACGGATACTTTATCCTCTGCGCGTGCCCCTCTCTTCGTTGCGCTTGCCAGTACGTTGCGCAAGGCGAAGTAATCAGCTTCGAATTCTAGCTTGTGATCATTATTATCGCTCGTCGAAACATACTCCGACAGATCTGCGTCAAATAGTTCAGAGCATGTCCCTGTCGTGTGCTTCAGCGCATGATGTCCAACCTCGTGAAGCGCCACAAACGAATAGGCGGCGTTTTTGTAGTACGTATACTCAAGCCACATGTCTTCGTTAGGAAACCAAGGCAGCTCAAGCTTATTGATGTCGCGGAACTCGACGTTGTTGCCTTTGAGGTAAGCCAAGTCTGCCTTCTGCTTCTCGAATAACTCCGCATAGGAAGTCTTATCTCGCTGCGACGTGTCGTTGTCCAGAAACCAACTCAACGTAACGAAGGGAGCCAAGAAAAATGTGAACCAATTCATGATGCCAGCGTTAACCTCAATAATGTGGCCGCTGTGCGCACGATCTCTGTAGTATGCAGAAGCGTTTATCAATGTTTCTGGCGTTACCGCGAAAAAGCAGGTATCCAGAAAGTCCTGAATACCAGGCACGGTCTCAACAATGCCTTCACAGACGAAGTTTAGTTCTATCGAATTGCTGAACTTCAATGTATCTAACGGATGGTTCGCGTAATACTCGACCATCTCCTTGGGCAGTTCTCCTTTGAGCCTACCCAACCTACGAGTCGTCTCTAGGAGGTATTCCTCGTACGTTCTCGAAGAGAAGAATCGAGGCATGTATTCGCGTAGGAAGTAGTCTCGGGCGCTGGGCTTTGTCATCGTGATGTTCAAAAGTGACTTTGTACCCAACACCCTGGAACGGAGGAGGCAACTCTATCCAGCCGGCCTCGAGGTCTTGGCTTGCGATTGGGTGTCATGGCTGAGCCAGATTGTACCGCGTCCAACCTGTCACGTCTGGATCACCACCGTCAGATCGGCCCCCGAGTCCGGTGACGCCACCGCGAGGATATCGAACGCCAGATCGTCGCCCTCGTTCATGATGGGCGTCGGCCAGATGGCTGGACGGATGCTCTCGCCGATCAGGTGGTTCCCCGTCACAATCGCGTCGAAGGTCTGGTTGTCCGGATCAACGGCGATCACCTGCACATACTCCTCATTCGCGCCGCCGAGGTCGATGTGGACGAACCGCCCGACCTCCAGACCAAGGCGGTTCGCGCCGTACGATGCTGTCGAGACGGTCTGCGGCGTGGGACTGCCGGTGACCGCTTGGAAGAGGATGATGCCGTAGTCGGCGTATGGCAGACGGCGCGTGGCGGGCAGGCCGTAGCCCGCGTTGTTCACCAGGAAGTCATAGGTGTTCTTGTAGGCGGTCGGGAGCGATTGCGCGATGCCCATGTACTCGAGCGGCTCCCAGGTCGCTCCCCCGTCGCGGCTGATCTTGACCAGATACGCCGACTGGCCGTCGGTGGTGCCCTGCTGGACATAAGCGTAGATGCAACGGATGGACGCGGCGTCTTGCACCTTCATCGGAATCGCCACGGTGTCTTGGACCGCCAACGCGCCGGGAATCTGGAACGTGTAAGCGCCGCCGTTGCAGGTTCGGTCGCCGGGCATGAACGGTTCACTGTGATGGGAGAGCGGAAAGACCGTGAATGGCCCAAAGCCGAAGTGGTTCGCCACACCCACCAGCGCCGCCACGACACACGCCGATGGAAGCGTTGCTTCGACGCGCGCCGGAAGGCCAGGCGTCCGGAAGAACCCCTTCTTCACGGAGAAGGTGAAGATCTTGAAGTCGACCTTATAGAAGCGGACGCCGCTCAAGTGCGCGCACCGCAGTGTGCCGAATGTGGCTTGACCGGCTGGCACGCCGGGGTACGCACGCTGGAACTGGAAGTTGCCGGATGGGACCACGTCGCCTTCTTCCCCCGGTCCCACAATCTGCGCGCATTCGAATGAACGCCGCCCGCTGTTATCCGGGTCCTTCGCCTCGTCGTTGAACACCACGAAGTCGCCCACCTTGAACTGGCGCGTCGTATCCGGATTCACTGTACAGGCGACCGTCGCCGGATCGGTGGCCTTGGCGAGCGCGGCGTCCAGGCTCGCCCACAGATCCGCGGCGAGTTCGTCCACGTAATAAAGCGCCATGGCGACCTGCTGCGCGCCCACGATATTGCTGTTGCCGGAGGCGTCAGGCAGGACCTCCATATTGTCAACGGCGAAGGTGCCGTAGTCGGAGAGCTTGGGCGTTCCGGTCACGATCCCTGGAACGCCGGTGTCGATTAGAACCTCCTCCGGCACGTCGTCCGGAGTAACGTCGGCGGGCTTCGGGCCGGTGACCAGGTCGTACATCGAGTCCGTGGTCGCGCGGCCCTGAATGTCGATGCTGTAGTCGTTGTTCAACCGCCAGCCCGTGACGCGGAACTCTCCCGCACCACCGGGCATATCCGGATGCGTCATCGAGCAGACCATCCCCGGCTCGGTGTTGAGCGCCAGAACGGTCGTCCGGAACTGAACGCTCCTCGCCGCCTTCCATTCCGCTGCCGTGATGCCGCCCAACTCCTCGCGGAGGCGGATGGCGATGATCCTGCCAGCCTGCGACTTCGAGAACGTCCCGGCGAGGTTGACGCTCGACTTGAGGAACTGCGGTCCCGCGCCGCCCGCTAGCAGGAGTGCGTGGTCCACGTCGTAGACCGCCACGCTGTTCGCGACGAACTCGAAGTCTTCGTCCGCGAAGTGCGCGGTGATGTGGTTAAACGACGGCTTGAGCGGCGCGAGCTTGAGGCTGCGGAAGAGAGTGTTCCCTTCCGTGAAGGCCTCGACCGCCGAGGAGTTCACACGCACGCCAACCTTGAGCTTCCCGAAGGAGAACGTGTAGTAACCCAGGCAGTTGATCAGCACTTCCTGAATCCAGTCCCGGAGCGGCTTCTCCTCCTGCACGGTTCCCCGGAACTTGAACTGCGTCTCAGTGCCGGTGCCTACGAGCTTTGTCACCTGCTGGTCGCAGATCGAGGCCGCATCAATGGCGGCTTGCACATCGAAGAACGTCTCCACGAGGTCCAACTGCTGCGTGGTCGCGCCGGAGCCAAGGCGCAAGCCGCGCGCCCGGAACAGCATGTTGATTGCGATCCAGACGGGGTTGGTGAGCGGCGGGCCGTACACGCGCACGCCCGGAGAAGTCCAGACCCAGCCCTTCATCCCGCTCTGGACGACGGCATCCATCTGGTGCTCGCCGGGCTTCGACAACTGAAGCCCCTTCGCATCGCCACGCCGCAACACGAGGAAGGCCGTTCCGGCCGCGAAGTTGTCCTTGTAGGTGGAATTGCCGGAGAAGACCTTGCGCCAGTCGCCGCCGGTCTGGTTTCCGGACTGATCGAGCGAGAACCAGTCCTGCGCGCCCGCCGGATCATCGCCGGAAACCGTGCGAAGCCCAAAGGTGCCTGGGTAGCCGTGGTGAAATTGGCCGTCGAGTTTGTGGCCGGTGCCGAACGTGACAGGTCCTTCGCAGACGACGCCCATCGCTTCATAGAAATCGCTCTCGTCACGGCCCGCTGCCACTTTGCAGTTCACGGGCATGTCGGAGTCGGTGTACGCTTCCGGCAGCACTTGGTCGTAAATGGAGTCCGCGACCATTGAGACGCTCGTAATCATTGAGCGCCCGAAGCCCCATGTCCCGGTCGAGTTGTCCTTGATCCGGACGCCCTGCGGTTCCGCGAGGATCGCGCCGTAGTACCGCTTCATGCCGTGCGCCAGGCATCCGTTCGGGGTCTCGTAGCCCTTGTCGCACTTCGAAGCATCGGCGTCGGGGAAGTGAACCAGGTCGAGAGCGCCAGCGGTCGAGTACGGGCATTGACCGGAGTTGAAGTGCTTCCAGCACGTCCGCGAGATTTTGCGCGTTGGGTACGGCAGGTTCAGTTCGTACAGGCCATCGGCGGCGGTGATTTTGAACTCCGGTCCGGCGTCGAGCGACCAGTTGACGATATCGCCCTTCCAGAGATCGAGCTTGATCCCTTGCCCGACGTGGAACAGGGCGAACTCGATGGACGCACGGTACAGGTCCACATCGTTCGCGAGGTCGCGCATCACCCGATCCGCGTTGCCGAATGTGAACGATGCGTCGTCGGACTCGCCGCCCATGCCCTGCTGGATACCGTCGAACTCCAGGAGCCGGGCCTGGTACAACTGCCCGCCGATGGTGCAACGCCGGTCAGAAACGTAGATCGCGGGGTACCCGCTCTGGAGAGGCTGAATCTTGACCAGCGGGACGATCCGCTGGACCTGCGACAACAGCGCGTCCTTCAACGCCTGCGTCGGGAAGCGGGTCAGGGTGGAATTGAGGGCGTAGGTGGGAGGCGCCGCCGGGATCTCAATTAGCGTCAAGCCGACGGTGCAGATGTGGTCAGCGACCATCTCCCACGACAGCGGCTCGTTGGCGAAGCGGCAGGTGTACGGAGTGGTCCCGGCCCCATCGTCGTTGGGCGCGTTGTAAGTGAACGCACCGTAGGCACCGTACTTCGACTCGAAGAAGTTCCGGAGCGCGATCCGGTCGGAGTCGCGCAGCGAGGCGCGGCGCACTGTGAATCGCTTCGCGCCGGTCCCGAGCAGGAAGCGTTGTTCGATCTTCGCATTCCCGCTGCCGAACTGATGGATGGCCACGTCTGGTCGCCAGGCGCGACCGTGCTGATAATCCGGCACGATGGGGAACACGCCGGAAGACGCGATCTCCGGAACGGTGATGTTGCCGATGGTGTCAGGCATTGTTCAACGCACGCTTCGGTTGGAACTTAAGGTGGGCGTAGTCGTACTGCTTCAGGCCAGTTCGATCAGTTCGATGGAGACGTCCGAGCGTCCGGGGCCAACGGTCTGGCTCCACTCGCCATCGAACCGGACGGTGTACCTGCCGGTCGTGGCCACGCCGGTCGGGTCCCATGAGAACTTCGGATTCGTCTCGTAGGGATCGTAGAAGTAGAACGGCTCGACCGGCCCGCTCCGTGCCTCGTAGAAATCGCGGAGCGTCTGTAACGGCGTGGGCGGCAAACGTTTCGCCAGCCGCCACCGCTTCCTGCTGTTGTTCGCCGGGACCGAGCGCTGCGATTCTCCGTTGCGATACTCGTTCTCGATCACCGGGTATTCCTGCGACCGCGCGAACACACGGCCCAGGGTTTGCGGCAGCACCGTCGCCGGTGCGGCGTTCTGGATAGAGCCGGGCATCAGAGAGAGAGGGTTATCGGTCGGTTGGCGTGGCCAGCAACGCCTTGAACGTCCCGAATTCGACGTGGTTGACGTGGTGACTCCGCGGGGGTCATTATTACTGATGTTCGCAACGCTGGCGAATGGGCCCCGACCCCTGACAAACGGTGCCACCAAGCTGGCAAAGCGCCCAAAGGACACTCATCTCGTGACGGAACGCGAAAAATACAACCTCTGTTTACAGTCATTTGTTGACCATCACTACGCAGTGGCGTGGGCGCTAGGAAACGAACTGGCTGCGAAGGGCACGCTCTTCCCGATCTACATGACGGTTATCCTCAGTGCACAGCACCTGAACCGCATCGATCTTGCGACCGACTTCGGTGGAAAGGTACTTCAGTCTGCGCGCCAACTCCCGTGGGAAGAAGCACTCGTCAGATTCGTGCTCCAGATGTTTGAGCCACAACAGACACTCGCGCTGGCCGAGACCGACGACCGACGCTGTCAAGCTCACTACTACATTGGCGCACGCAGGCTTGTCGAGAGTGATCGAGCCGGGGCGCGGGAGTCCTTCGAAGCTTGCTTAAGGTTTGAGAGTCGATGCGTTGAGTATGCTTTAGCAGAACTGGAATTGAAACATTTCGACAAGACGGAGCCGAAAAGTGAAAAACGTGACGACGAGCCACGGACACAGATTTGGGAGTTTGGGGCGCTCTTGGAAATGTTAAAGTCTCAGCACGGCTCGAACTACGTCTACCGCGGCCAGAATCGACACTATTGCTCATTGCTGACCTCAGGCTATCGGAATATCGTCGACATGACGTACCCGCCTGTCACGGACCTCCGCAGTGCAAGTAGCCTTTACAGTCGTGGCCGGGTCTTCAGACCACTATTGCCAAACTCACTTTGGCCAGAGGCTGGTAGAAAGCGAATTGACTTTGTCTCACTGTGTCGAGCGCAGTTCGGATACCTCGTCAGCCAGTTATTCTGCCAGCACTGCTGTCTTCCCTCGGAAGGTTTGGATGTCAGCGACGATTTTGAGGTCGCCGCATTCTTCGCGATCTTCGATTATGGTCACGACATGTACGTCGAGGAGGCTACCTCCCCAGGAGCTATATACCGAATCACAGTCGGGGAGCACCAAGCGCTTTCGCTTGGGCAACTTAAGGAGACGGACTATTATTCATGTCCGTTTTTCGTACGGGGAGCCGATGTCTTCAATCTGCTTGGGAGGTGCGGTACAGAAACGAGTTCAAACAGAAGCTTTGGCGCATACTTTGAACAGAAGTTGAACCTGGAGCTTACGCTCGAGAACCCTGACGATATTCGAAGGCAGCGTCCTCTTGAACTCATCGAATTCCCCGAAAGTGAAGTCAGGAATGGACGCGTTATGAAGCAGAGTGCGGGCCTCGTTTTCCCGGATGTTGTCCTGCCAAGGGCATTCGAGCAATACTCTTTCCCACCGCCTCGAGGAAAGACTTGGGACGGCCCTCAGTGCGTTGAGGACCTGGCTCAAAGTCCAGTAGTTGAAGCGTTCTTTTTCCGTCATGACGCGATGAATAGCAGGAGGCTCAACCGAGATCCGCATGGCATCTTCCCAAGAGCCGACCCCCTGCGTAGACTGCTGTCGAACCTCATCTCCGCGATATCCGCAGGGAACTTCATGACCCCGACACTCGCGATTCAAGACACGAGCGTCTTTGGCATCGGCGATGAGAAAGAGTTGCCACGGTGAAGTCATAGTTGCGCATTGTATTGGATTTCAGGAACAGCACTCCTTCGAAGTTTCTAAAGAGCGTCAAGCAGTGAGCAGACCGGGACTCATCTGGAGCGTGGCCATCTGCCGCCGCCCGGAGTTAGATCGCGCGGCACTCATCGTCGCGCCTTGAACCGCGCGCGGATTGTCCGCGATGGCCTGCACTGCCTCGCCGCGCAGCAGAGCCGTAGTCGCAGGGCCGTCCAACTGGATCACGACGTTCCCGGCACCGGACGGCATGCCGCCGCCAATCCGGTCGAGCGTCGGCAGACCACCCAAGCCAGGAAGAGCGGTCCCGTTCGCGAACCCGGCAGACTGGAAGAGCGAGCCTCCGGACTGCACCAGATCGAGCGGACGCGCGGTGCCTGGCATGCCCGTCGGCTTCTGGCCGGTGCTCATGGCATACAACTCCACGAGGTCCCGGATCTGCTGGGCCCGGATCGCAACGTCGAGGTTGCCGCCGAAGCCCTGCTTGGCGATATCGACGATCTGCTTCAGGAGTCCCTTGTCGGAGATATCGACGCCGTAGGTCGCCTTGATCTTCTCGCGGGCCTTCTCCTGCGCGCCTTTCACGAAGAGGCGCACGATCCCGGCGGCGAATCCAATCCCCGCGCCGATGGCCGCGCCCAGCGGACCGCCATACTTGAACCCGATTAGCGCGCCACCCGCCGTCGTCTCGCCGACACCGAGCCACCCACCGCGCCGCAGTCCATCGAACGCCAACAGTGCGCCTCCCATCAACGCCGCGTTCGACTTGCCGATGGAAGAGAGTTTCTGGCCGAGGGTCGCCGCCTGCCACGTAGTCGCGATGCCCGGAGCCAACTGAACGCTGCCGCCAATCCCGAGGAAGGATTTCAGGTTCGCCAGCGAGCCAGCCAAACCTGCCTTCGAGAACAACCCGCCGGTCCCGGCCGCACTCGCCACGCCACCGACACCGCCACTTCCGCCGCCAGCGGGAATGAACGGAGGAGTGCCCCATCCACCAGCCGCGCCGCCGGGAATCGGCCCACCCCCGCCGAACCCGCCGCCTCCTGCGCCGAATACGGGGATCGCGCCGACGCCTAGCATTCCGCCGATGCCGCCCAGTACCCCGCCACCCGATCCTGCGGACGCGAAAGACACCTTCTGCCCAGTGAACAGTTGCATCAGCATGGCCGCGACGCGCGAAGACACCACATCCTTGATGGCAGTCAGCAGCACGGTCTTGAAGGAGTTCCCGATGGCCGACCAGATGGACTGCGACTTCGTGAGCAGCGCGTCGAAGACACCTTCGGCCTGCCGCTTGAAGGAATCGAAGACCTGCCGATTGTGATCGCGGATCATCCCCGCCGTCCGGTTCGCAGCGTTCTGGCGCGCTGCGTCGATGGCCGCGTCGGTACCCTCTTGATTGGCTTGCCGAATATCCCCGCGCTGTTGACTCAGTTCCCCGATCCGCGACTTGATCTCGTCGGCGCGATACCCAAGCCGCTTCAGGT
>JAYUSZ010000389.1:0-7731 GCA_043755435.1 Bryobacterales bacterium
TTGTTGCCTTCCTGAACCTCGATGCCTGCGGCCAGGATGCGTGTGCGCCCCGCTGAACTCGTCCGAGCCCAAGCCCAGTCGCCAGCTTCCTGGACTTCATGGATGTCAAAGTGTACGGTCAGTTTGATCGTGTTGAACACCTGTTCATATCCGGCACGCACGGCTTCGCGGCCGATCAACGCAGGCGCATGCTGGGGCATGAACACGGGCTCGCTGCCGAAGAGGCCGACAATCGTTTCGATATCGTTGCCGATCAGCGCCGTTTCGTAGCTCTCTAAAACGGATTGGATGGTGTTGGTTTTCATTGTTTGGACTTTCCTTCGTGTACTGCATCAAGGATTCCATCTTTCCGCATGTGGCACAATAGCTGATAATGGAAAAAACTATTGCATAGGTGAAAAGATGGACACTCCTGCAGATCTCAACGCCATGGTTCTGTTCGCCCAAGTGCTTCAACTCGGCAGTTTTTCGGAAGCCGCACGCAGGACCGGTGTTCCTGTCTCCAGCCTGAGCAGGAAGATCAGCGGGCTAGAGCGTCAGTTGGGAGTGCGTTTGCTTGTGCGGACCACGAGATCCCTGAATGCAACGGAAACGGGCCGCGAGTTTTTCTTGCATTGCCAGCGGCTTATGGAGGCTGTTGAAGGGGCACGGGCTTCTCTCCAGCAGCGTAAAGCCGAGATAAGCGGAACGTTACGGCTGGCTGCGCCACCCAGTCTGTCGGACCTCATTCTCGTGCCGTTGATCCAGTCTTTCATAGCACGATATCCGAAGGTCTTTGTAAAGGTCCTAGTGACTGACCGGCACCTCGACATGGTCGAAGACGAGGTTGATGTCTCGCTACGGGTCGGCCGCCAGGCTGAAAGCAGCCTTATCTTCAGGCAATTGACCCGATACCGCCACATTCTGGTCGCCGCGCCTGCGTATCTTGCAAGCGCAGGTCGGCCGGAGCATCCTGCGGACCTTGGACGACACCGGTTACTCGGCTTCACCAAGTGGTTCGGCGATGTGAGCTGGAAATTGTCCAACGGAACCGAGGTCCAGCAGTCGACGGTGCAACTATCGTTGGGGATGAACGATTATGCCGGTGTTCTTCGGGCGGCCGTTGCGGGCATGGGTGTGGCCGAGATCCCGTCGATCCTGTGCCGGAGGGAGTTGCGCGAGGGCCAGTTAGCGGCTGTGATGCCTGCATGGCGGTTTGACGAAGTGGATCTTTCGGCCTACTACCTAACCCGACACCATCCTTCCCGCATGGTCGAGCTGTTTCTCGACTATTGCTCGGTTCATATGGAGAAGATCTTACTAGATTCCCCCAGTGGCCCTCGCGACGCTGGCGCGGAATCCCGCAAGGTCAACAGAAGGTAGAGGCTCGCCTGATTCTGAGGTGTTTTGGGTGGTCGCAAACCTCCGTGTCGCTGGAACTCCTACTCGTCGTTAGCGTTCATCGGAAGTACCCAGGGCCACGGGAAGGGCTTGGTTGACAGCAGTGCCGGACGCCTCCTCGCCCCCTTCTACCGCAACCGCTGCGCGTAGATCCCCTCATGCATCTCCCGCGCTGCATTCACCATCTCCGGATACGGCGCGTCAACCACATTCACAAACCCAATGTTGTAATTCTCCCCATCCCGCGGCCGCCCCGTTATCGCCTGATCCGTATATTGAAACCAATGCGCGCCCACAAAGTTCGGATGATCGGCCACGCTCTGCGTATACCGCGTAAACGCCGCCGCCCGCTCCGCCTGCGAACCAGTCGACTGCAATCCCGTGTGGAACATCCCCCGGTCCAGCGCGCCGAAATGGAACTCGCCGATAATCGCCGGCCGGTCCAACTGCCCAACGATGGGCCAACTTCCCGGTGCCAGCAACGGCTGGTAGATATTGAAACTCAACACATCGGTCATCTCTGCCGCCCCCGCAATCACCTCCGGATTGTTCACGTGAAAACGGCAGCCCAGGTACAGATGATCCGGATCGATTCGCCGCATCTGCTCACGAATCACCCGGAAATACTCCCGCGCAAACGCCGTCGTCAGCATCGCAAGGTCCGCCCGCATCCCCGCCGTAATCGTCGCGGGTGCCGTCAGCGCATTCCAATCGGCGAACTGCGTTCCCCATGCGGCGTTCAAATCGCCAATCGCCCCATACCGCGTCGCCAGCAGCGCCCCCATTGCCCGCCGCGCCGCCGACGTCACCATCGATTGTCCCAACGCCCCCAACGCGACACCATACCGCGCCCGCTCGCTCCCCGTCCCGCCCCAGTTCAACTCGTTATCGACGAAGTGCCCCAGACACCACGGGTCCCACGCCGCGGGCGTCAACACCGGCAGCAGCCGCGCATATACATCGGTCGCAAACCGCGCGTCGAACGGATCCGGCAGCCGGTCTGTGCCCTGCCCCGCGTTCGGCACCGTGTTGTAGCCGCCGAATAGTGTCGTGGTGGTGACGTAGGCCACGCCGCGCCGGTGCAGCCCCGCGTCGGACCAGTTGCCAATCGTGTTGAACCCCCACGCCGGCAGCCTCGCCAGCGCCGTCGCGCGCCAGTCCTCCACATAACTCGCGCTATACTTGCGCTCCAGATTTGCGGACTGAAAATTGTAAGTGGTGCCGGTGGCGATCGGTCCCTGCACCGCTGTCGCCGTACCGTAGTGCCGCGCCAACGGATCGCCCGCCGCCGGCAGCCAGTTGAACATAGCCTCGCGTCCCGTCGTGAACGTCGATTGCGCCAGCGCCATCGAGTTGAATCCAGTCGAAAAAAATAGCCAGCCGTCCGGGTCCACCAGCCACCACCGGCCCTCGTGCTTGGCGGCGCGGAAAAATCCCGTCCCCTCCAGTCGCGGCCCCGCTGCATAGCCCCCGTAAACGGAACGGCCGCCGAACGTGCCGGTGCCCGCCAGGAACTCCTCCTCCTCGGCCCTCCGCGCCGCGAACTCCTCGATGCTCTTCAACTTGCCCGGCCACTCGCCCGGCGCGAACTGTCCGAACCGGTCGACAATGCCCTCCAGCGGAAACCCCGGCCGCAATCGAACGTTGTCCACGATCAACGTAAATGTCTCCGCCGGCAAGCCCAGAAACATCTGCATCTGCGCAATATTTGCCAGGTTCAATATGTGTGTCCCATTGCTGCCCAGATTGCGCGCCCCAGGCCACGTGGGCAGGCCGCGCATGCCGTAGCTCATCGGGTCGCGGCTGGCCAGTGGAAACACAAACGTCGCTGTCGCCCCGGCCTCCAGCGTGCCGGTACCGGTGCGCGATGTGCCCACGCCGTCAGGCCGATAGTCGTCATCCACACGCACGCTGAACCGCACGGCCGTCGGGCCGGGATTGGTGACGTCGTAAGCGATCTCGCCCCAGGCACGCATATCCCACGGCGCCACCGGCCGCAGGAACAGCGCCGGAAAAGCCACGCGGCTGAACTCGATCTCCAGCGCCCGCCCGCCATGCGTCACGCCCCGCTCGGTCACCCGCGCCTTCGTGTCCCGCGGCACGACGACGCTCATCTCCTCTTCGGTCTCAAAGGAGTTCAGCAGCAATTCCTGGGCCGGAGCAAGTCCCCCCAACAGCAATACACAAAGTATCCAGCGCAACATACAACCACTAGTATGATGGCTCCGCGCGGAATTCACCACCCATGCCATAACTCAGCGATGCGCATCACGCGGATCGAAACAGTCCCCGTCCAGGTCCCCATCCGTTCCGAACTGGTCATCCGGGGCAGCCTCCGCGTCCACGCCCCCTCTCCTTTCGTACTCCTCAAAATCCACACCAGCGAAGGAATCACCGGCCTCGGCGAAGTCTCCTGCACCCCGTCTGGAGCGGCGAAGACGCCGTCACCGCCGCCCACGTCATTTCTCCAGCGATATCTCGTCCATGTGCATCTTATAGCAGATCTCAAACGTCCGGACAGATTGACAAACTACTAACACTTGACAAACTACGGACACGCCTGTCGCGAACAGCCCCTTCGCGCCAGCAATGCCACTGCGGCGACCACCGGCACGTTTACGCGGGCTCCGAGCGGATCGTCGGCGACTCGTACAAAGGTTGATCCAACTTCGCTCGTAGCTTTCAGCAGGGAAATTTGTCTGTGTTGTGCTTGCATCAGAAATTACGATCTTAGATTTTCATTCGCCGGTCTGCCGGCGATCATCTCCGCTTCGCCGAAAGCCTTTCAAAACCTTTCAAAACCTTTCAATTCCTTTCAGTCCGCCTTCACGGGCTCAAACAGGGCGCAAAGCAGGCTTCGGCAACGGATTCGGCGGATCCTTGCGAGAATCCATGAAGGGGAGAGGCTGCTGAGACGTCCTGGTTTCAAGCTCTCGGGTGCGAGCACTTCGCACTTCACTGGGATCTTGATCTTAGAATTGGAATCGGCCTCCGATCTGGAATGCCCTGGGGCCTCCAGAACCGAACACTTGCCCGGCGCGGCCGGTTGGTTGCATAAACGAGAAGCTCTGCGTCGGTTGCACCTGATCAAGAGTTGAACTGAAGCCGCTCAAATTAGCAATGTTGAAGACATTGAAGCCTTCGGCAAACACCGAGATTTTGTAGGGGCGTTCCTCACTGCCAAATTGGAAAGTCTTGGTGACCCGTACATCCTGCGAGTTGAAATTGTCGCCCAGATTGTAGTTCGACGGCAACACAACCGACGGAATCACTTTGCCCAGCGCGTCTCTCTTACCTGCATAGGTTGAGTTCCAGTCAGCCACGCCCTTCTCCAAATCGCTCTTGCCGCATCCACGGTTCAGGCAATTGATGGCAAGCCCGGGAAGCACTTGGTTTGTGGTGCCGTCGCCGGTTAGATCGACACCGCTGATTGCCGTGGTGATCGGACCCTTGGTGCTGCTAGAGGAGATAAAACCTAGTTGTACTTTCCAGGGCAGATCCACGGTCCCCGACACGTTCAAAATGTGGCGGGCGCTCTGTGGACCCCAACTCGCGTTATAGTGATCAAGGTCGATGATGCCGTTGTAGCCGTGCTGATTGGTTAATGCGTAAGAAGCCGTAAACTGGTACCGTCGCGCAAAACGCTTGTCCAACTTCACAAGCATGGCGTTGTAAACCGACCGCCCGGCCGGCGTCCAGAATGTGATGGGGCCAGTGGAACATTGGGACGCTGGATTGTTCGCCTGGGTTCCGGTACAAACCGGAATCACAGGAGATCGCACGCCATTGATGTAACGGTTCCAGCGGTTATAATCAATCTCTCCAAGGTTGGTGTTCAAGTAGACGCGCCGCACGTAGTCCACGCTAAGAACCATATCCTTGGCAACCTGGTGTTGCAAGCCCAGGTTGAAGTGCAGTCCGCGCTGAACGGGGAAGTTTTTGGGATACAACTGAGTTCCCGACTTGCTGACTTCAATGTTGCGGACGCTCAGATCATTCAAATTCTTAGGAGCCAGAGCAGCCACGGCCGCAGGCGCTTGAGCTGCGAGTATCTGCGTGACCTGCCCCAGTGTCAAACTGGAAATTTCGCCGGAGGGAATGGGCGCTCCCACAACCACTGGAATTCCACCGCGGCTGATGTTGACGATTCCAGGAAAGATATTCGTAAATGCTCCAACCGGGTACTGAACCCGGCCATTTCCAATTGGGCCCGTGGAGGCCCGTTCCTGCAACCTGCGGAAGAGTGACTCGGTATCATAGTAAATTCCGAACCCGCCCCGCACCACGGTCTTGGCGGATTTCCCCAACTGGTAGGCGAATCCCACGGCGGGCGAAAAGTTGTGCAGGTTGTTGTTCGTCGCCGTAAGGTCGCTGCCGTATACGGGCGCAAGGTATTTTGGCTTGTCCAGATCACGATTTACAAGAGTACTCTCAAAGTTCCAGGACAGGCCGTAATTGAGCGTCAACTTCGGACGCGCTCTCCAGGTGTCCTGAAAGAAGAACCGGTTCCGATTATTGATCTTCGCTTGATCCACATTGTACGGGGGTGGCTGGCTGGGGTTGCCGATGCCAACCACTCCACCCAGGAAGGGAAGGTTCATAAAGTCGTCAAGTGTCCTTACTGTTTTCGGCAATTTCGGGAAAAATGTGCCAATTAGAGCGGCCGGTACGTTCGCTTGAATCAATTCCGGCGAGGCCACGGATAGACAGGCCGGATCGCAAAATCCCCAGAAACCAGTTCCAGGAGCATGCTCATATTCAAAACCGAATTTAAAAGAGTGCCGTCCCTTTTGCCAATTCATGGTGTCCGTAAAATCATACCGGCGCAAATCGCGGCCCTGTGTCGCGTTTGAAGTATTTCCGATGGTCACGTTTGTGCCGTTGATTTGCACTTGGCCAATGTTTAGCCCTAAACATCCGGAACAAACGGAACTATCGGGAAACAGGTTCCTATTCTGCCAATATTGGTAGCTCCAACGGAAATCGTTCACCAAGTTCGCCTTAAGGGTGCTGGTAACTCCGAGCGCGCTTTGATCCGCCCAGTTCTTGTTCTGCAGCCAGTTGGACGGCAGAACCGCACCGCCATTAGGTCCAAACCCCTTGTTCCCGTCGTGCGAGTAGCGGGCGAACAAATGGTGCTTCGCGCTAATCGAATAGTCGAACTTCGCGCTTAGAGTCTTGCCGGAATAAGGACTGAAATAGTTTCCCGCCAAACCTGCCGCCGAGGGAAGGTTTGGGACGTAGGTAAACACCTGCGTCTGGTTCACATTCTCGTAGTTGAAGAAGAAATGGAGTTTGTTCTTTTTGACTGGGCCACCCAACCAGAATCCTGGATTCCTTCTGGCGAAAAATGGATCGGGACTGAGTGCACTTCGCTTCAATCCCGGATAGGCCGACATGTTGTGATCCCGAAAGAAGAAATAAGCGCTGCCGTGCAGACTGTTTGACCCGCTTCGGCTTACGATGTTCACCGAACCGACGCTGGTGATCCCTGTCGAGAGGTCAAAATTTACACTTGATAATTGGAATTCCTGGACAACCTCCTGCGAAAAGTTCATCCCGCTGCCACCTTCAATCGAGTTCCGGATGTTTCCGCCGTCCACGGTAATGGAAGTCTTGCTGGAATCCCCACCGAGTACGGAAACCGAGAAAAGCGCGTTGTATTGCGATGTACTACCGGTTCCAACAGTGACTCCGGGCTCAAGGAATGCCAAGTTCAGGAAGCTTCGTCCATTGAGGGGCAAGTCTTGAATTTTTTGCCGTGTAATCACTCCATCAATCGAGTGCCTGTCGTATTCAATTTGTGCGCTAGCCGCTTCAACAACCACGACGTCCTTGCTTTGTCCTATTTGCAACTGCATATCCACTGACGTGGTTGTCCCTATGACAACCGAAGCTTGGCGGATAGTTGTCCGAAAGCCCGTCAGTGTGGCCTTTACTTCATAGGTGCCAGACGGCAGCGCAGGGGCGATGAAGATTCCGGATCCATCGGATCGCACTGTGCGCGAAGTACCTGTTTCCTTGTCCGCGACCCCCACCTCAACGTTAGGAATCACTGCCCCCGATTCGTCCATCACCGTTCCGGAAATAGTGCCGGTGGGTGCTTGCGAATATGCGCCTCCAGCCGCTAGCAACAAGGTTGCCGCAACTACGAGATGAAATTTTCCGCTAATTTTCATTTTGTCCTCTTTCTTCTCGCGAAGGGAATTCAATGCCGCAACGCATCATAAGAAGCAACCAGCCACACTTCGTTTCCCTCTATTCGGTCCATTGAACGTTCAGCAGCGTTTAGATTGAAACTAAGCTGGATGCTATAACTGTTCGAGCTCCATGTCAAGCCAAAACGACTTT
>JAYUSZ010000390.1:0-7726 GCA_043755435.1 Bryobacterales bacterium
GGGAACCACCAGCGGCGTTCTCCGGTAGCCAGATAATAAGCATCAATGCGAGTGGTACCGGTGACAATGATTTCTCTGGGGCCACTGGCTGGAGTATGAATCATGGGGATGCTCCAACCCATTGCCATGCCGGGACGCTCTGTCTTCCAGCGCTGCTTACCTGTGGTTTTGTCAACCGCGAGCAGGAATGAACCTGCATTGTGATCGCATAGCAACACCACTGTTTGTCCTTCCACCACTGGCGAAGAGGACATGCCATAGAAGTTATCGAAAGGACCTAAAGGATGACGCCAAAGCTCCTTGCCATCGTGGGTATATGCGATCAATCCAAGGTCGGCAAAGAAGACATAAACGGCGGTTGCATCGGCGGTGGCACTGGGACTGGCCGCATCATTGGCGCGAAATACCTTTTGTTTGTGAACTCGCTTCACGTCGCGGCTCCACAGCAGGCGGCCATTGCGTATGTCGTAGCACATGGTTGTTAATTGCTCGCCTTCACTTGCTGTGAGGAACAGATGGTTACCCACGATTACCGGTGAAGATCGGCCAAAAGGAACGGCAGTTTTCCAAACGTTGTTTTTCGTGGGGCTGAATTCTGTGGGCAGGTTGGTTGAAGTGCTATCAATGCCAGTGCCGTTGGGTCCGCGGAAACGGGGCCAATCAGCAGCTTGGAGGAAGGTACTGGCAATGAGGAGGGTAATGCATAGACGAAGCATAATCCGATTTTAGTCCAACCATTCAAGGCAAGTATCGGTCAACATGCCGCCCAGCACTGAAGCTGCATCGCGTTCCACAGCTGCCAATACTTTATTTGCGAAATCGCGACTGGTGGAAACTGTGACGGCGGCAATGGTGGCGCGCTGCCAGGTATGTTCGCCGTCGATTTCCGCAACAGAAACATTGTGGCGCTCTCTTAAACGGTCCTTCAGACCCTTCACCACACTTCGTTTATCCTTCAGCGATTGAGCGTGAGGAATGCTGATTTCCATGGTCATCACACCGATGACGGGCATAGGGCCAGTGTAGCAACCAGACGTAGCGACCAGACAGGGGTTGCCGGAGGATATTAGAATAGGACTAGTTTCCCAATGGCAAAACGCTCCAAGGCTGGCTACATGATTTCGGCCATTGCCGAACAATATGAAGTTCATCCCCAAACGCTCCGCATGTATGAGCGTGAAGGGTTGCTGAAGCCATCGCGCAGCGACGGTAATACGCGCCTTTATACGGATGAAGATATTGAACGGCTGGAAGTGATTCTGAAGTTGACCCGCGAGTTGGGCGTCAATTTGGCTGGCGTCGAGATCATATTGAACATGCGGGAAAAAATGGAAGCGATGCAGCGCCAGATTGAAGAGTTTGTAGCGAGTCTAAATTCCGAGTTAGCAAACAGGGCTCCATCAGAGCCAACTGCACATCATCAATCGCTGGTCCCGGTTGTGCGGGGACATGCGGTGGTGGCTGTGCCGGTTCTTCGGGTTCGCAAGAAGTAAATGAGCGAGCAACTTGACCTGGGCTTTGGTTTTGGCCCAGCAGAGCCTACCATTGACTGGCCCCGCTTATTGCAAAACGGCGTTGCTGCCTGGAACGAATTCCGTTCCGGCCATCCCAGTGCTATTCCCGACCTGCAATATTTCAGGTTGAGTGATCCTTCCGCGTTGTTCCATTGGTTCCAACTTACAAGTCAGGATGAAGTGCCAGACGAAGCCCCGGCGGTGGATCTTGCGCGATTGAACCTATCTGGTGCGAGTCTTTTCCGCAGCTACTTTCGAGCAACATCGTTCCATTGCGCAGATTTCACGGGAGCAGACGCGAGGGAATCGAACTTAAGCTCCTCCAGCTTCAACAGCACAATTTTTGTGCGGTGCGATTTACGAGGAGCACAACTGGCGGGAGCAGATTTAAGTGGCACTGATTTATCGGAAGCCGAATTGGCCAAGGCACGTTTCCGGCGAGCCAATTTGTTGGGAGCCAATCTGCGTGGCCGAAATTTGGTGGAGTGCCTGTTTTCCGAGGCATGCATCAGCGGTGCAAATTTGCATCGGGCGCGGTTGATTGGTGCAATTTGCATTGGTGCAGACATGAGTTATGCCGACTTGCGCGAAGCCGAGATGAGCGAAGCAGACCTCACCGATGCTGATCTTTCTCATGCTGACCTTCGTGGTGCAAATCTGGCTGGCGCCGTTAATTTTGATGAGCGTTTTTTTGCAACCATTCGTTGGGATGAAAATACGCGGCTGCCAGTGCAAGTAGCAGAGCAGCCGGGCAAGCCAGGCACCGTGGAGCAGCGACAATTGATCCGGGATCTGGTTCAATCTCACAAAGAACAGGTGGACGAAATTGCGCAAGAGTTTGCTTTAGCGGTGAAGAGGGCAGATGTAGAGTTGGGAACGTTGCGGCCCGGTGAGGACTCCAAACCCCTGGCCCGCTATATTTTCCGCCATGGGATGGAACATGGCTGGTTGAAGCCCTGGCTAGGACGCTCATAAACGGTTACTGCTATATAATTGAAGTCCGCACGAATAGGGGCTGAATGACCGCAGAACGCTGGCAACAAATCAAGGCGATTTTCGATTTAGCAGTAGAAATTTCCCCCTTAGAACGCGAACAATTCCTGCTTCGTGAATGCGGCGATGATCAGGAATTAAGGCGTGAAGTGCAAACGCTGCTGGAAGCTGATCAATCTTCAACAATTTCGGTGATGCAGCCTCTAGCTTTTGCTGCTGTTATGGCCTCGCTTCCTTCCCCTTCGCCTCAGGCCAACCCTATTTTCAAAGATCGTTACGAAGTGATTCGAGAGTTGGGGCAAGGTGGCATGAGCGTGGTTTACCTTGCCCGCGATCTTCAATTGCTGGATAAGCCCGTGGTAGTGAAAGTATTGGCTGGTAAGAGCACCGCTGACCCTTATCTTCAGCAGAAGTTTCACCAGGAAATGGAAGCGCTGGCTCGCATTGATCACCCTGGAGTGGTGACCGTGCTGGACTATGGCGAAAGCGCAGACGGTCAGCAATTCCTGGTGATGCAGTACATTGATGGAACAACGTTACGGCAAGCCATATCACCAACTGGAATGGACCCCAAACGTGCCGCAGGACTTGTGCGGCAGATTGCTGACGCCCTTTCTATCGCCCATTCCAAAGGAGTTTTGCATCGCGATCTGAAGCCTGAAAATGTGATGCTGCAGCAGTTGGGCCGCGAAGAGCACGCGAAGATTATTGACTTCGGAATTTCGGGTATTGAAAACTCACAATTCGCCCAAATCCCTACCAGAGTAGCGGGCACGATGAATTACATGTCGCCCGAACAATTCGCCGGGAAAGCGTCTGCGGCAAGCGACACTTATTCACTCGGAGTCATAGCCTTTGAAATGCTGACTGGAGACAGACCCTTCAGCACCGATACGCTAACCCATCTGGTGGCGGAAGATAGAATGATTGAAACCAGACTGCAATCAAAACGCCCGGACCTTCCGAAGGAAGCGGTTGAGGCAATTACCAAAGCTATGGCGTTCCAAGCAAACCAACGCTATGCCAATATCAGCGAATTTGGAGAGGAACTTTATCGGGGTCTGCATAGTGAGTCTGAAACGGCGAGCGGTAGCATTCCATCGCGCAGAGTGGCGATTGGAGCCGCCGTTCTTGTTACTGCGTTGGGGTTGGGCGGAATATCGCTGCGGCGAAAGAAGCTTCCGGCAGCACCACTGGCACCTGTCCCAATGCATGAGCTGAATTACTATGTGATGGTCCAAAAGTATCGCGATGGTAAGCCTTATCAGGCTCCATTCCGGTTAAGTGGGGAACGGATTTTCGAGGCGGACTACCGTATCCGGCTAGTCCTGAGTAGCCCGGAGGCGGGGCATCTGTATGTTCTGAATGAGGGGCCGTTATCCAGTAACAAAAAACCGGATTTGAACGTTCTTGAAATGGTCCTGTTAGATGCCAAACAAAGCCGTGAAATTCGCATTGAGTTTGATGAGCAGAAGGGAAAGGAAAAGCTTTGGCTAGTCTGGTCGGCAATACCGCTGGAACCACTGGAACCACTGAAGCAGTGGGTGAACCCTCGCTTCCGCGGTGTAATCGGAGACACTCAGCAAGCTGGCGCCGCCCTGACCTTTCTTCGAAGTAAACAGCAGGCAATCAAGAAAGAACAGGACGGCTTAACGGTGTTAAATGGAGATCCAATTGTAAAGCTAGTGGAATTAGAACACGAATAGAAACTTTTTTGTCCTCTTAGTGCACCCGTTTACGCTTTCCTTATGGGGAGTTATGTTTAGGCCAATCACACTTCCGTTTCTTCTGACGGCTCTGACCTTTGCTCAGGAGCCTCCGGCTGACCCCGTGACACGCCAACTGTGGAATGAGACATTCCGCCAAAAACGTCCCGCCTCTGCGAAATCTGTTACCCCTGTAAGACCTGTGTCATCCACGGTGAAAGGAACTTTGGTGGGAATTACCATGTGGGGCTTCCGGGCTAGCCTTGCGACAGACACCACGGAGATCCGGGAGTTCGACGAAGAATCAGGGCAGGAGCTAACTCCAGAAAGAATCGCGGCGGAGTATCCGTTGACCAACAAACAGAGAATTCGCATTGGGATTGAAGTTGCACAGAACGGTTATTTGTATGTCTTCGATCGGGTGGAATATGCGAACGGAAAGAAGGGCTCTCCCTACTTGATTTTTCCGACTAAAAGATTACTGAACGGAGACAATCATGTCCATGCGGGATTATTGGTGGAACTTCCAACAGCAGACGACAACCCTCCGTATTTCACCATGAGTAAGCAACCAGGGCAGATTCAAGAAGTGCTGACAATCATTATCAGCCCAAAACCACTGCAGGGAATAACATTGACGGAGGAACAGCAGGAAATAAAAGAATCCCTTCTAACTTCATGGCAATCGCAATGGAAAAGCAAGTCGCATAAATTGGCGGATGCCAAACCGGTGGGGCAGCTTTACACGGTGGCTGAAAAGCTGGCGGCTAAGGCGGGCAAGCCTTTGGGAAAGGCAGATGCGCTGCCGCAGTTAATGTTTTATTTTGATAGTAAGGCTGGTGACACAGTCATGATGGATTTACCGCTTCGAGTTACTAAGTAAGGGGGGCATTGTGAATCTACTATCATGTGCGCTGTTGCTTGTTCCTATACTGAATGCCCAGCAGCTTATTCTGAACCAAGCCGTTACGCGTGAACTGAGCCTTGGGAAAACGGATATCTTCACTTTGGACGCGGCGACGGGGCAGTTTGCCCATGTGGTGTTAACAAACATTGGCGTGGATGCAACAGTCACGGTAACCGATTCAAAGGGAAAACTCGTAGTATCCAGTTTGGGCATTGGCACCACGGGGAAAGTCTTCGCTTCGTTCGTTGCCGCTGCTTCGGAGACGTTTCAGGTGAAAGTTCAGCCCGACCTAGGAGAAACCGGGCGCGGAAAGTACTCCATTATGCTGACCGATCTTCGCCCTCCTACAAAAAACGATTTCACAAGGATTGAAGCGGAGCGGGTGTTCTCCGCAGCTCTGCTTGCGGGAACGAAACCAGCAACATGGCGTGAGGCGGTTGAGTTCTATAAGCAAGCAGCGGAGCTTTGGCATAGTTTGAACGAAAGACATCAGGAAGCGGTGTGCTTTCATCGAATCGGCACACTATATTTAGTTCGGGGAAAAGATGAGGAACAGAAAGTCATTGAATACAACCAGCGAGCGCTAACGCTTTATCAGAGTCTGGGCAACCTTGTTGGTGAATCGAGTATGTTGCACAACATCGGCTTGGCCTATAAATCGTCGTGGGACAACACGAATGCGCTTAAATACTACTTGAAGGCGCTTGAGGTTCATCGCCAGATTGGCGACAAGAGCGGAATTTACAGAATTTTGAACTCACTGGCGATGCGCTACAAGGAGATAGGGGATCGTCAGCAGAGCCTACTCTACTATGAGCAAGCATTGAAGCTTGCCCTTCCGCGCAGAATTGAAGCCGTAATTTTGAATAACGCTGGAAACCTATATATGGACCTCGGCGATTTTCAGAAGGCGCTTGAATACAGTACTAAGTCACTGGGAATCCGCAGGGGCATGGGGAGTCTTGGTGGAGAAGTGTTTTCTATGATCAGCTTTGGAGAAGTACATAGCAACCTGGGTGAATTTCAAAAAGCTCTGGATTTTGAGACGCAAGCACTTACGATCTCCCGTGCTGGAAAGAGCGCCGTGCTTGAGGCGCACTCCCTTACAGGTCTGGCCACCGTTTACTTAAAGATGCGCGACTACCCTCGGTCGAGGGAATCTTTTCTGGAAGTGCTGCCGCTTTGGCGCAAGTTAGGCGACCCGCATGGGCAAGCAGAAACATTGAACAACCTGGGGGAAATTTACCTCAACTCGAAAGATTTTGACAAAGCCCTTCAAAACTTCGTTGCCGCATATCCGCTTGCTATTTTCCTTATTGATCCGGGCTTTCAAGGCAAGGTGCTCGGCAATCTGATGCTTTACTGGGAAGCGCAACAAAATCCAAATGCAGCAATCTTTTTTGGCAAGCAAGCTGTGAATCAATACCAGCAGAGCCGCAATAACATTAAAGGCATTGATGCCGATCTGCAATTCCGCTATCTAAACACTTTCAGTCAAACGTACCGGAAATTAGCAGTCATCCTAGTCGCCCAAGGGCGTCTGTCGGAAGCAGAAGAAGTGTTGGCATTATTGAAGGATCAAGAGTACTTCCAATACGTCCGCCGCGCCACAGAAGAGGAACCCGCAGTTTCACGACGCGCCACGCTGAACAGCCGGGAAACCGAAGCGGATAGAAGCTTCCGCACTGCTACAACAAACGTGATCGCAGTTGGCACCGAACGCGGAACTCTTCTAGGGAAACCTTCACGGACGAGTGAGGAAATGGATAGGCTCCAGCAGCTGGAACAAATCCTTTCGGCAGGCAATACTGAATTCGAGCAAGTCCTTATGAAACTCGGTGCTTCGCTCAATGCAAAAACAATCCAACGAGTAGAGCAGTTTCGCGAAGAGCAAGGCATTATGGAAGACCTGCGCGAGCTTCCCGCTGGAACCGTGGCAATCTACACGCTGGTGGGAGATAACCAGTTCACAACCATCCTACGCACTCCCGATGCACAGAAAGCTTATTCATATCCGATTAAGGCCGCGGACTTCAATCGCAAGGTGCTGCAGTTCCGGCAAGTAGTGATGAACCCCAAACTGGACCCCCGCCCTTTGGGGCGCGAGCTTTTCAAAATCATTATGGCCGGCATGGAAACTGACCTTCGCCATGCCAAAGCCAAGACGCTGATGTTCTCGCTGGATGGTGTGATGCGCTACTTGCCATTGGCGGCACTCTTCGACGGCAAGCAATATCTGCTGGAACGCTACCGTGTTTCCGTAATGACATTAGCCAGCCACGCACGCCTCAAAGACAAGCCTGATTCGCGATGGCGCGGTTCTGGCTTCGGCGTCACTAAAGCGTTTGAAGGTGCTCCGGCACTTCCTTCGGTCGCAGCTGAACTGGCGGGCATTATCACAACCAAAGAAGGGGATACTGGAGCACTGAGCGGGGAAATTATGTTGGATGAACAGTTCACCCAACAAACCATGCGGCAGTCTTTGTTGAAACGCAATCCGGTGGTGCACATTGCCAGCCACTTCAGGTTCCAGCCTGGTGATGAAACTCAATCGTTCCTCCTGCTGGGTGATGGAGGTCATCTGAGTTTGGCGGAGTTGAAGACAT
>JAYUSZ010000391.1:0-7726 GCA_043755435.1 Bryobacterales bacterium
CACGCCCATATGCCGCCAACATTTGAATCGCAGCAGAAGCCGCAACCAGTGTCAGACTGACTATGACGAAAGCAGCGATGCTCAGCCGGATCCAACTAAGCTGCTCCTCACTGAAATCGCCAAAGTGTGCGGAAAGCGCAAGTGCCGCCGCAAGGCACCACAACAACGAAGGAGTTTTCAGCGCACGCGCCAGCAAAGCCGCTGGAGAAGAGGCCGTATCTGCCTTCCCCTTCAGCACTGCAATGCACCAGCCGCGCAATAACAGAGCTCCGGCAGTGGTTACAGCAATTACGATAGCCGATTGAGTGAAATGATTCATCGTCCGAAACCACAATTATGCGTCCTCAAAGGGCTTTGTGTCATCCTAATTGCTTAGTGTTAGCTCTACACATTTTATGATTCAGCTTACTGGAGTGCAGAAGCACTTTGAAGGCAAGAAGCGAGTGACCGCGCTTGCCGGTGTTGATTTGAAAATTGAAAAGGGTGAAATGGTCGCCCTTGTTGGCCCATCCGGTTCCGGTAAATCCACGCTGTTGAATTTGATCGGAGGGCTGGACCGGCCCAGTGCCGGCGAAATTCATTTGGACGGCCAACTGCTTGCCGGCCTGAACGATGACGATTTGACTCGTGCACGCCGTGACAAAATCGGATTCATTTTTCAATTTTTTAATCTGCTGCCAACACTCACCTGCGTGGAAAATGTCTCCCTTCCATTGCACCTGCGAAACTGGCCGACTGCCAAAATCCGTGAGCGCGCCATCGAATTGCTGAGCCTTGTAAACCTAAGCCACCGTTTGGAACATCTGCCAGAGGAGTTGTCTGGTGGGGAACGGCAACGTGTGGCCATCGCCAGAGCTCTGAGTGTTTATCCTCCCGTTCTACTTGCCGATGAGCCCACTGGAAACCTTGATTCGGCAACCGGTGTTGAAATTCTAAAGCTGATGCGCGACGTCAATCAGCGGCTAGGAGCAACAGTTCTGGTTGTAACTCATGATCGCGGCGTCGCGGAAAGTTGCAGTCGCCAAATCTCTCTTCGTGATGGTCTGATCATTGAGGATCTGCGCCGATGAAACTTCTCCAACTGATCAGTTGGCAATATACACGCAAGCATCTTTTGCGCACTGTTTTAACAATGGTGGGCATTGTTTTGGGCGTGGCCGTTTTCGTTGGAATGCATACAGCAAATCAATCGGTGCTGGAGGCATTTCACAAAACTGTGGATCGCATTGCCGGTGCCACTGAATTGCAAATCACGGCGGGAGAAACGGGCTTTGCCGAGGAGATTCTGGAGCGTGTGCAGGCCATCTCCGAGGTGCGTGTGGCCGTACCGGTGATTGAAGCAAGCATCAACCCCAAGCTGAAAACTCCCGGAAATATTCTAGTGCTGGCCGTGGACATGACCGGTGATCGCAGCCTTCGAGATTACGATTTGGATGAAAGCGGAGAAGTCCCCATTGACGATCCTCTGGTGTTTCTTGCGCAACCAGATTCCCTGATGGTTACCCGCGAATTTGCTGCTGCAAACGGAATTGCTATCAATTCTAAAGTGGCCATGGAAACCATGCAGGGCCCTAAAACTTTCACCGTCCGCGGCATCATGAAAAGCGGTGGACTGACAACTGCGTTCGGCGGCAACCTGGCAGTGATGGATGTCTATGCTGCGCAGAAAGTTTTCGGACGGGGGCGACGTTTCGATCGTATCGATCTAGCATTGAAAGAAGGTATCGGCGTGGATGTCGGCCGCAAGAAACTGGAACAAGTCCTAGGCCCTGCTTTTCAAGTGGAAACACCTGCAGCCCGCGGAAAGCAGTTTGAATCCATCAGCAGCGTATATGGCATGATAGCCAACCTCACCAGTATATTCGCTTTGTTTATCGGCATGTTTATCATCTACAACTCCTTTGCGATTGCCGTCACGCAACGCCGCAAGGAGATTGGAATTCTGCGCGCGCTGGGTGCAACTCGCGGACAGATTCAAACTCTGTTCTTTGGGGAAAGCGCCATTCTTGGCTTGCTTGGGTCCATTGCAGGGGTCGTACTGGGTGTTGGAATCGCACGCGGCATGGCTAAGGGCTTGGGCGATTTTCTTGGGGAAATTTACGGCGTTGCGCAGCGTGCGGAAGAGCTATCAGCGAATCCAAAACTACTGGCCTTTTCTCTCGCCTTAGGAATGATCACCAGCTTGATTGCTGCATGGATCCCGGCTCGTAGTGCTGCCAGTGTTGATCCCGTGCAAGCCTTGCAGAAGGGCCGCTATCAACAATTGACTACTGGTGAAAATCGCATTCGGGCAATATTAACGGTGGTGTTTGGAATTCTGGCGATTGTCTTGGCGATGATCGGTGGCGGACCAGCTTACTTTTATGGTGGGTACTTATCGGCCGTCTGCGCCGCATTGATGGTCACACCTTGGGCTGCCGTTTGGCTAGCGAAACTGCTTCGCCCCATTTTACGCTGGATCCGCCCTGTTGAGGGCGCGTTGGCTGTTGATAGCTTGATCCAATCTCCCCGCCGGACATCCGGCACCGTTGCAGCTCTGATGCTTTCTCTTGCACTTGTCATTTCCCTCGGCGGGTTAACTCGCGCCAGCTACGATTCCATGAATGAATGGATGAGAATCGGATTGAACCCCGACTTATTCCTCTCCCCTTCGCAGTCAATCACCGATCGCAGTTATCGCTTCCCTGCTGAAATCGTAGAGCAAGCCAATCTCATTGAGGGCATTCGTACAGCCCAAGGCGTGCGTACCGTTCGCATCAATTTCCACAACGAATTGATTATGATTGTCACTGCCGATATTGCAAGCCTTTCCAAGGAAGCAATGCTCCCGGCCACAGCTGGAACCCATGCGGAGATGTATCCGAAAGCGGCGGCTGGTGAGGGAGTAATTTTGTCCGACAATCTGGCGAACTTACAAAAACTAAAGATGGGCGATATCATCGAACTGGATTCGCCCGAAGGTCCAGTGAAGCTTCCCGTTGTTGGAATTGTGATGGATTATTCCGATCAAAAAGGCACCATTCTATTGGACCGAAAAGTGTACATGGCAAAGTGGCATGACAGCACATACAATGTGATTCGCATTTACTTGAAGCCTGGTGCAGATGGCGTCAAAGTGCGACAGGCGCTGCTGGAACGATTCTCCGGCGAACTGAAAGTGTTTGTGTTTACGAACAAGGATCTTCGTGATTATGTGTTGAAGATTACCGATCAATGGTTCGGCCTAACTTACATTCAATTGGCTGTGGCCGTATTGGTTGCTGTTCTTGGCATCGTCAACACGCTCACCGTTTCCATCACCGATCGACGCCGTGAATTGGGGGTGCTGCAAGCAGTGGGCGCATTACGCAAGCAGATCCGGCAGACGGTTTGGTTGGAGGCGATAGCCATTGGGCTGGTTGGCCTTGCACTGGGTTTGGGCTTGGGTGCAATCGCCCTTTACTACAGTTTGGAATTCACGGCACGTGACTTCGCTGGTTTGCGGCTGGAATACAAATACCCGTGGATGATGGCACTGTACCTATTGCCTGTGATCCTTGGAGCTGCGTTCCTGGCAGCAATTGGACCAGCGGAATCAGCTGTGCGCGGTTCCCTTGTGGAGGCTCTTGAGTATGAATAAAATCCTTCTTGCTGTTAGCTCAATCAGCGCAGTATGCGCAATCGACGCCCGGCAGATTATTGAGGAATCGCAGAAACGCCAACAGAGCCAATCGCAGCGCTATGAAGGCGTTTTAGAAGTCACTCAAGCCAACGGAAAAAAATCCTCCAAGCGATGGACCTATGAACGCATCGGCAGTTTTGGTAATTCCAAATCCATCTTGCGCTTCGTCGCTCCGGCCGAAGTAAAAGGAGTTGCGCTGTTGGTTTTGAACCATCCGGATCGCGCTTCCGATCAATGGATGTGGACTCCGGAACTGGCTCGCGACCGGCGCATTGCGTTGCAGGATCGGTCCACTCGTTTCTTCGGAACCGATTTCAGCTTTGAAGATTTGGAAGAACGTGACGTGAACCAGAACGATTACAAGTTGCTGGGCGAAGAAGCTATCGATGGCAAGCAGTGTTGGAAAATTGAGTCAAAGCCTAAGCAAACCAAGTCTTCGCAATATTCGAAAGTAGTTAGCTGGATCCGGCAGGACCTTTACGTGGCGGCGAAGTTGGAGATGTACTCAAAAACTGAAGTAGTCCGCAAACTGGAATATCGAAGAGTGGAAAAAGTGCAGAACATCTGGACTCCTCTAGAACTGGAAATGACCGACGCCAAGAAGAATTCCAGGACTTTGTTGAAAACCGAAAAGCTGGAATACAACACTGTTCTAAAGCCCGACCGATTTACCCTGGACGCATTGCGACGAGGGGAATGAAGCTGCTAATTCCATACGCGCTGCTCTGCGCTTTGGCGATGGGTCAAGATTTTCAGCAGCGTGGCTATTTTGAAACCAGGTTGTTCGTTTTCCCGCAGGAAGCACCTGGAGATAGCGGTCGCGCTGTTACAGATGGGCTCCTCCGTTACGAAGCTTCCAAAAAGTTGACGCCATGGTTGCGAATTCATGGTGCCTTAGATGCACGCACCGATTCGCACCGGACAACGGAACGCGTAGGGCGTTTTGATTGGCAGGATAGAAGCCTATTGCGGCCTGCAATATCACTGCGCCGTTTCAGCGTGGTGGCTCATAAAGGCCCCATTACGTTTGAATTCGGAAAGCAGTTTATTCGTTGGGGTAAGACGGATATATTCAACCCGATGGATCGCTTCGCCCCCAAGGACTTCTTGAATGTGGTGGACAGCGATTTTCTTGGCATACCCGCCGCACGCCTTTCCATTGAAAAAGGCTCCAATACTTTGGACCTGGTTTGGCAGTTACGATTCACACCCAGCCGTGTTCCCTTGCTGAATCAACGCTGGGTCCTGCTGCCAGCAGGCTTCGCGTTTCGCAACGGAGCTACCGATTTTCCTGGCGGCGGAGCAGGCGGCGTCCGCTGGAATCATTTGGGCAAGGGCTACGAATATTCTTTGGCTTTTTACGAAGGCCATAATACTCTGCCCTTATTCAATGCTTCGGTATCGCCTTTGTCCGGAATCAGACTAAACAAGTACTTCGCGCAAATGCGCATGTGGGGAGCTACCACTGCAGTTCCTCTCCGCTGGTTTACGGTGAAAGCTGAATCCGGATACTTCACTTCATCAACCAAAGCAGCTGATGAATATGTTCAATATGTAGTCCAGGTGGAGCGTCAATCCGGCGAATGGTCCTTCGTCGGAGGATACGCTGGCGAGTTTGTAACGCAGCAACGAAATCCATTCGGGTTCGCACCAGACCGCGGCTTAGCAAAAGCGTTCGTGGGCCGCGCATCCCTAACCATTGATCCTTATAGAAGCATCGCGTTCGAAGGAGTTGTTCGCCAAAACGGCGATGGAAGCTGGTTGAAATCGGAGTACACGCAAAAGCTAAACGAGCATTGGAAAGCGGTTGTCGCCTTCAATTGGATTCGCGGCCCAACGTCCGATTTTCTAGGACAGTACCGGCTCAATTCGCATGCACTGCTCGGATTGCGTTACAGCTTCTAGTTGCAAAACAAAGCCAATTTTTCCATTTCTAGGAATCAAGAAAAACGGCATCACAACACTTAGCCAACTCAATCTGCTCTCTTTTCATCCGCTTGCAGCAAAGCTCTGGGTTGCGCTCCTAAAACCTATGAGACTCTTTTTATAGGAAGACAAATTGCTGGCCAGCAACTTCCCAAATTATCAAATCCGCGGATTGATTAAATCCTCTGGCGTTCTAAATGGAATCTGAATCACAGACATGCCTGATAAACATGATTGTGAGCCTCTAAGGTAGGCTGCTGTTGGGGCAGTCGAGAAGGTGAAATGAGGAACGCCAGTAAAAAACAAATGCGTTTCTCTGTTCGCGATGCTGTAGTGTGTTTGTTCGGCAACAAGTTTAGCTAATCTAAGAATGAGTGAAAGTTCAACGGCTAGCTCTTCTTTTAGGTTCCCTCGCAATGGTAGCGGCAGCAATGCTCTATCTGCGTTCAGGCTCTGGAGCATTCAGAGTTCTTTCCAGTCCGCCAGCTATTGTCCATGAAATTCAGAAACTCAATGAACTGGTTACCGTAAAATACTCCGTGCAAAAAGTAGTTGGTCTCGAGGAACAGAAGCTCCCCTTTGGCACTGAAAAATTACTCCTCATCGTTCAGGCAAAAGTTTTGGGCGGCATCGATTTACAGCAGATGAAAGAAGGCGATGTGATTGCTCAGCCAGAAGGCGGCTTTATTGTGCGGCTTCCCCGTCCTGCTATTTTGCACGTCATCATTGATGAAAAAGAAACCAAAGTCTGGGACCGGCAAGTTACCTGGTGGACGCCGTGGGTGCCTTACAACAATGACCTGGAGCGTAAAGCGCGCCTAACCGCAATCGAAGAAGTGAAGCAGTCAGCGGTGCAGATGGGTGTGTTGGAAGACGCCCAACGCCAAGCAGAAGCCGTGATCAAGAATCTACTGGAAGCCTTCGGCGTAAAACAGGTCACTTTCCGTTCCACTAGTTAGTCTTCAAATGATAGACTGGGCACTTCAGGAAAAAGCATGAACAAATCTATTTATCTATTAATGCTGATGCCGGCCACGATGCTGGCCGCTGATCAGCCTAAGGTGGCTTTACCAGCTCCCTATGCCACTCCAGCATCGAACAACGCACCCAAATTAGTTGCCCAGCCGGACGGCAAGAAGTTGAATCTGCCTACCGGGTTCCAGGCTGAAGAATTCGCATCCGGCTTCAAGAAGCCCCGGTACATGATTCAAGCATCTGGGGGAGCCGTGTTGGTTACCGATGCAATTGCCAAAGGAAGCGTGATCGCAATTCTTGCAGATAAGTCGAAAAAGGAATTGCTCAAAGATTTGGATCGCCCTTTTGGCATGACCATCTGGAAAGAGTATCTATACGTTTCCGAAGCTGAATCCATCAAGCGCTACAAGTTCAATGGCAAGACTCTGGAAATCGGCCCCGGTCAGGAAGTAGTTTCGTTGAAGGGTTACAACAAGGCCCATTGGACGCGCACCGTGCAGTTCGATAAGAAGGGCGAAAAGATGTATCTTTCCATCGGTTCTGGCCATGACAATGAGCCTGGTGATCCGCCCGACCGCGCTGCTATCAACGTTTATAATCCCGATGGAACAGGGCACGAAGTATTCGCCGGCGGCCTGCGCAATCCAGTCAGCATTCGATTCAATCCGGAAAGTGGCAAGCTTTGGTCTACAGTGCAGGAGCGCAACGATCTGGGTGACGAACTGGTTCCTGACTTTTTCACGGAAGTGAAAAAGGGCGGATTTTACGGCTGGCCCTACGCATACATAGGAACCAATGGAGACCCGCGCCACAAGGACAAAGCCCCTGAACTTGTTGCAAAAAGCCTTGCTCCTGATGTTGTTCTACCGGCCCATGCTTCCGTAATGGATTTCATTTTCTACACAGGCAAGCAGTTCCCCGCAAAGTATCGCAACGGAGCCTTCATAGTTTTCCGCGGATCGTCCAATCGTGCAAAGCGCGTTGGCTATTCCGTAAATTTCATTCCCTTCAAAGCTGGCCGCCCAGTTGGACCTCGTGAAGATTTCGCCACTGGTTGGATGATGGCCGAGAGCGAGAAAGAAGTCTGGGGCCGTCCCGTTGGCATTCTTCAAATGGCCGATGGCAGCCTGCTTGTTTCCGAAGACGGGAACAACAAAATCTGGC
>JAYUSZ010000392.1:0-50028 GCA_043755435.1 Bryobacterales bacterium
AGCCAGTACGTCTTCAATGGTCCCCTGCATGTAGAAAGCCTGCTCAGGAATATCGTCGTACTTGCCATCGCAAACGCCTTGGAAGCCCTTGATAGTATCAGCCAACTTCACATACTTACCCTTAAAGCCGGTGAACTGTTCTGCCACGTGGAAAGGCTGCGACAGGAAGTTCTGAATCTTACGAGCGCGACCGACGATTAGCTTGTCAGTGTCGGACAATTCGTCGATACCCAAAATCGCAATAATGTCCTGCAGATCCTTATAGCGCTGCAAAGTCTGCTTCACTTGCTGAGCGCAATCGTAATGCTGGGCACCCAACACCGCAGGATCTAGAATTCGCGAAGTAGAAGCCAGCGGATCCACAGCCGGGTAAATTCCTAGCGCCGCGATTTCGCGCGATAGGTTCGTCGTCGCATCCAAGTGAGCAAACGCTGTTGCCGGAGCTGGATCGGTGTAATCGTCAGCAGGCACGTAGATGGCTTGCACTGAGGTGATGGAACCCTTCTTTGTCGAAGTAATGCGTTCCTGCAATTCCCCCATTTCGGTTGCCAGGTTCGGCTGATAACCTACAGCGGAAGGCATGCGGCCCAGCAGTGCTGATACTTCCGAACCTGCTTGCGTAAAGCGGAAAATGTTGTCGATGAACAGCAGCACGTCCTGGTTTTCTTCGTCGCGGAAATACTCAGCAACGGTCAACCCGGTAAGGCCTACGCGAAGACGCGCTCCTGGCGGCTCGGTCATCTGGCCGTAAATTAGAGCCACTTTCGACTTCGTGTAATCGGAAGGATCCACAATGCCCGATTCCTGCATTTCCAGCCACAAATCATTGCCTTCACGAGTCCGTTCGCCCACACCCGTGAACACCGAAACACCACCGTGATGCTGCGCAATGTTGTTGATCAGCTCCATGATGATAACCGTCTTGCCCACACCCGCGCCGCCGAACAACCCGATCTTGCCGCCCTTCAGGTAGGGTTCAATCAAGTCGATAACTTTGATGCCCGTCTCAAGCATGTTCAGGCCGGTTGCCTGTTCATCAAATGCAGGAGCGGAACGATGAATCGGATAATGCACAGTGGCATTCACCGGACCCATCATGTCCACAGGTTCGCCAATTACGTTCAATACCCGGCCCAATGTCTGCTTACCCACAGGCACCGTAACCGGCTTGCCCAGGCTGATAGACTTCATGCCGCGCACCATCCCGTCGGTGGGCTGCAGAGCAATCGTGCGCACACGATTCTCGCCAATATGCTGCGCCACTTCACAAATAATATCGATCGGCGTGGGGACGTTGAAGCCTTCGCTGGTGATGCGAATAGCGGTGTAGATAACTGGAACCTGACCCTCAGGGAACTGAATGTCCACTGCTGGGCCGGCGATTTGAATGACTTTACCAACGACTTCTGACATAGAAAACTTTCTCCTCGAATCGGGCGGACGCTATTCGAGCGCCGATGCGCCGCTGACAACTTCGATAATTTCGCGAGTAATACTGGCCTGGCGTACGCGGTTCATCACCAGCGTCAACCGTTCAATCACATCGGCCGCATTGGAACTGGCCGAATCCATGGCGGTCATACGCGCCGCATGTTCGGCTGCCGTCGATTCCAGTACCGCCTTATACAACTCCACTTCCACATACCGTGGCAGTAAGGTGCTCAGCAGTTTTTCCGCTGGCTGTTCGTAAATATAATCCTTGGCAACCGCGCCTTCAGGCAGAACAATGGGCAGCAGCCTGCGCACATCCAACTTCTGCGCCATCACGCTTTTGAACTCGTTGAAGATCAGGTAAACCGCATCCACTTCCGCGTTCGCATAGCGGGCAATAATAGACTGCGCAATGGCCTTGGTATCTTCGTAGGTGCACTTCTTGGTCAGGTTGTAGTGCTCGCCTGTAATGGTGACGCCGCGCTTTTTGAAGTAGTCGCGACCCTTGCGGCCAATGGCTTCCAGTTGCAAACCAATGCCGGACTTATCATCCATAAACTTCTGCGCGCCGCGGATCAGGTTGGTATTCAACGCACCAGCCAGACCACGGTCGGCAGTGATCAAAATCACCTGAATTCGTTTTTCCGGACGCTGCACCAACAGCGGATGAGTAACATCCATGCTCTTCGAAGCAGCGGCAACGTAGCTCAGCATATCCTTTAGCGAATTGGCATACGGGCGGGCAGCAATCACAGCTTCCTGAGCGCGCCGGAGCTTCGCAGCCGAGACCATTTTCATGGCCTTGGTGATCTGCTGCGTGTTTTTTACCGACCGGATTCTTCGCCGGAAATCGATCAAACTGGGCATGGCAGCTTTACGCCTTATTCTCCGCCAGGAAGCGCTTCTTAGCGTCTCCGATTGCCTTGATCATTTCGGCCTTCAAGGCATCGTCAATGTTTTTCTTATCGCGAATCGCCGGCAGAATATTGGGATACGAATTTTCTACAAACCGGTGCAATTCTTCTTCAAACTTACGGATGCTTTCCACCGGCAATTCATCCAGCAACCCATTGGTGCCGGCGAAAATACTAAGGATTTGCTTCTCAACAGACATCGGTGAGAACTGGCCCTGCTTCAGCAGTTCCACCAGCCGTTGACCACGAGACAACTGCTTTTGGGATGCGGGATCCAAGTCAGAACCAAACTGCGCAAACGCTGCCAATGCGCGATACTGAGCCAGACTCAAACGGAGCGAACCAGCCACTTGGCGCATTGCCTTAGTCTGCGCACTACCGCCCACCCGGCTAACCGAAATACCCACGTTAATTGCCGGACGGACGTTTGAGTTAAAAAGATCGGCTTCGAGGAATATCTGTCCGTCGGTGATCGAAATCACGTTGGTTGGAATGTAAGCTGAAACGTCGCCTGCTTGCGTTTCAATGAAGGGCAGCGCAGTTAGTGAACCACCGGTTTTCAACTTAGCGGCACGCTCCAGCAAGCGGCTGTGGAGATAGAACACGTCGCCAGGGAACGCTTCGCGGCCTGGAGGACGGCGCAACAACAGCGAAATTTCGCGATACGCCGCAGCGTGCTTTGAAAGATCGTCATACACAACCAGAACATGTTCGTTCTTGTCGCGGAAATACTCACCCATTGCGCAACCGGAATACGGTGCAATGTACTGCATTGGTGCCGGATCAGAAGCGGTGGCGGCTACAACAATGGTGTAATCCATGGCGCCGTTCCGTTCCAGCGTCTGCACTACTTGTGCAACCGTGGAACGCTTCTGGCCAATTGCCACGTAGATACATTTCACGTCACCACCCTTCTGGTTGATGATGGTGTCAATGGCAATGGTGGTCTTACCGGTTTGACGGTCCCCGATGATCAATTCGCGCTGGCCGCGGCCAATGGGAATCATACCGTCGATTGCTTTAATACCGGTCTGCATCGGCTCTTTCACCGGGCTGCGATCAATAACGCCAGGAGCCAGACGTTCAATGGCTAAGAAGCCATCGTTCTGAACCGGTCCCTTGCCATCAATCGGAGTACCCAGCGCATCCACAACACGGCCCAGGAAGCCATTACCCACGGGAACCGACATAATGCGGCCCGTACGCTTAACTTCATCGCCTTCTTTAACGTGGTGGAAATCGCCCATCAACACCGCGCCCACCTGATCTTCTTCCAGGTTCAACGCAATGCCGGTGACGCCATGGGGGAACTCAATCAGTTCACCGGCCATGACCAGTTCCAAACCGTGAATACGGGCAATACCGTCACCGACCGAGATCACTGATCCGGTCTCGGTGACGTTTACTGCCTTGTCGTAATTTTCAATCTCGTCCCGCAGTACGCGAGCGATTTCATCTGCCCGAATTTGAGCCATAGTTTCTTATCCGATTAGTTACTCAGAGACCAGTTTCTTGCGCAGCCCATCCAGGGATCCACGCACAGAGCCGTCATAAATTGTCGATCCGATCCGAACCATCACCCCGCCAATCAAGTCAGGGTTCACTGTAAATTGACCACGAATTGTTTTGCCTGTCTTGGTTGAAAACGAGGCTTGAATCTGCGCCTTCTGTTGGTCACTCAACGCGCTGGCAGAGCTGATTTCAGCCCGTGCGATTCCCATCCGCTCGTCAAGCTGCGCCTGAATCGCTTCCAGAATTCCATGCAACAGCGGTGTGCGCCGATGGTCAATCACAACAAAAAGGAAGTTCTTAATCACCGTTGCCAGCGGCAGCATCTGGGCAAAGCGCGCCACCACCGCACGTTTCCGGGCTGGGGAAACAGCAGGCGATAACAACACCGCACTCAGTTCCGTTGACCCATCCAGCATCTTGCTAAACCCTTTCAATTGCTCCAGCGCCAATTCCGGAGTTGTGCCGGAAGTTGACTTAGGATCAACCAGCACATCCACCAAAGCGCGAGCGTAACGTGAGGCAACAGCGGCAGACATAGTTAGTTCAGCCTCTTCAGAAATCCGTCAATCAATAGCGCTTCAGAAGCCGGAGTCACTTGCCCGCGAATATTGGCCTCTGCCTGCTGCAGCGCCAGTTTCGCCGAATACGATTTCAATTCAGCCATTGCGTTCTTAGTCGCTGACTCAATTTCCTGCGCCGCATGGGCCTGCATTTTGGCCATCGCAACTTCCGTTTCCCGATTGACGCGGGCATGTTCCGCTTCCAGTTCCTTTGAGGCACTGGCACGGATCGTTTCAATTTCATTATTCAAGGTGGCTAATCGCTTTTCGATTTCCGCAGTCTTGGCTTCGGCGGATCGCTTCATCTCAGCCGCTTCCCGTAGGTCGCGCTGGATCACTTCATCCTGACCCTTGAAGAATGCCGGAGCGTGCTTGCCAATCATATAGCCAAGGCCAAGCACCAATAATGCGAAATTAGCCCACTTCCAATAGATTTCGTTCGGGTTTCCAGCCGCGTGCTCGCCACCTTCAGCAAATGCCAGCGAAGATACGGCGAAACTTAGGATTAATAGCGAGCGGAGCATTATGCACTCCTCCGCAAAACAGCAGCAGCAATTTCTTCAGCCAGACGAACCGTTTCGCCAGCCAGCGATTGCCGAGCCGTTTCCACCTGTTTCGTCAGTTGCGTCTTGCCTTCCGCAATTTGCGCGTCAGCAGCAACTTTGGCCGTGGCGATGCGTGCCGCTTGATCATCCAGCCAGCTTTTGCGAGTGGCTTCCCGTTCTTTGGCAAGTTGAGTGCGCACTTCGTCGATCTTCTTTTCAAATTCGACGGCTTTGTTTTCGGCGGTTTTTAGACTATCGGCGGCGGCGCGCTTGGCACCAACAGTTGCTTCTTTCCGTTCGTGGAGCACTTTCGCCATTGGCCCGAAAAACATCCGGCGAAGGTAGAAGTGCAACAACAGGAAGAGGATAAAGGTGGGTAGACCTTTTAGCAGAATCCCAGCGAGCGCTTGAAGCGTGGCGTCCATTTTTACTGTAGAGGAAGGCTTTGAGAACGAAAGTTCGCGGTTGCCCTGAAGTTTTACATTAGCATATCTTCTAATTCAGGGGCAACTTTTAAGGATATTGCAGCAGCACTCTAACCAGTCAATCTTGGGCTGAGCTAATTGGCCAGCTCCCTTTACAGTTCGTTTATGGTATACTAAAGTATGTCTAATATGCTAAATGGTATCTTATGATATACATTACCGAACACTCCGAACCAAGCCAACCGGAACGCTTGCCGATTCCCGTTCGTCGTGGACTGTCCAAACTCGGTTCCGACATTCGAGATGCCCGCCTGCGCCGTCGCATCCCCATCGCTGTCATGGCACAGCGCGCAATGGTAAGCCGAATTACTCTGTCCAAGCTAGAACGCGGCGATCCAAATGTTGGCATGGGTACCTACGCCACAGTACTGTTCATCCTTGGGATGAGCGACCGCTTGGCTGAAGTCGCCGATATCCGATTCGATCCACTCGGCATCTCCCTAGACGAAGAACGCCTCCCCAAGCGCATCCGTACCAAGAAGATGACCTGATGGAACGCGAACTCTTCGTATACATCAACATCTCGAAAAAGCCCGCACTTGTGGGACGTCTCTGGGCTCGACATCGCAGAGGTCAGGACTCTGCCACGTTTGAATACGACAGGCAGTGGCTGGCAAACCCGGGCTGCTTCTCAATCGAACCAGCCCTTTCGTTAGGACCTGGACCCCATCACACTGCTTCGGGTCGGCCACTATTTGGCGCGCTTGGAGATTCTGCACCGGACCGTTGGGGTCGAGCCCTAATGCGCCGTGCCGAACGCCGCAATGCTGATAGCGAAAAGCGAACCGCGCGAACGCTTTCCGAAATCGACTTCCTTTTAATGGTGGATGACGAAGCTCGCATGGGCGCTTTGCGTTTTTCCGAAACCGAAGGCGGACTCTTTCGCGAGCACGGCCCAGCCATGCGTATCCCCCCGTTTATAGATCTACCACGCCTACTTTCTGCCAGCCAGCGGGTGACCACGGAGAAAGACACGGAGGAAGATATTCGATTGCTGCTAGCTCCCGGCTCGTCGCTTGGTGGGGCTCGACCAAAGGCATCAGTTCGCGATAAGGACGGAACACTTGCCATCGCCAAGTTCCCGCAAAAGACCGATGAAGTGAATGCAGTGTTGTGGGAAGCAGTGGCCTTGCAATTGGCAAGCAAAGCCGGGATCACCGTGCCCATCTGGAGAGTAGAATCCATCGCAAAGAAATCGGTTCTGGTGTTGCGCAGGTTCGATCGTCACAGTGAGACACGCATTCCATTTCTTTCCGCCATGAGCATGATTGGAGCGGCCGATCACGAACAGCACAGCTACCTTGAAATCGCCGACGCAATCCGCCAGTGTGGTGCTGCGCCTATTGAGGATTTGGCTCAACTTTGGAGGCGCATTGTGTTCAACGTGATGATCGCCAACACCGATGATCACCTGCGCAATCACGCGTTCCTATATGAAGGAAATCGCGGCTGGCGGCTTTCCCCGGCCTACGACATGAACCCCACACCGCTAGAATTCAAGCCCAGAGTTCTGACCACGTTGATCGACACCCAAGACGGCTCAGCATCTCTTGATCTGACGATGAGCGTTTGCCGTTATTTCAACCTAGCCACACAGCACGCCCGCGAGATTATTGCCGAAGTTGGTACTGCGGTTTCTCAATGGCGAACGGTGGCCGGGAACGTGGGGTTGCGAAAAGCAGAGATTGATAAAATGGCCTCTGCGTTCGAGCTCGAGAATGGTTAGCAAAGCTGTCAACAAGTTAATTTGGTGGGAGGTTAGGCCAATGCCCCATTTCAAAAAGTATTAAAGAGGGAAAGCAGAAATGCAGCACCCACGAGTGACCTGAGTTCGTCGTACGCTTACCGTGCAGCACCTTTGCCATCGGTCCGAAAAACATTCGGCGAAGGTAGAAGTGCAAAAACAGGAGGAGGATAAAGGTGGGTAGACCTTTTAAGCAGAATCCCAGCGAGCGCTTGAAGCGTGGCGTTCATTTTTACTGTAGAGGAAGGCTTTTATGGTTCTTGAAAAGCCAAGTGGGCTACTGCATCAAGGTCAAATTGCCTTGTTACGGTAGCCCACCTGTTCGAATTATTCAAATCCTCAGCTAGCGCTTCCGCATTCGCATTGCGACAACGCCAAGTCCAGCCATAGCCATCGCCCAGGTGCTCGGTTCTGGAACGCCTGGATCAGAGACGACTCCACCTCTCACCGTGAACACGTATCGTCCATCCGTCTTGGTGTAGAGCGGATTGCCAACCAGCACGTTTGTCGATGAGATCAGGGCGTTAGCGCCACCATTGATAAACGCGCCATTGACACCGGAGCCAGTGAACTCAAAGAAGCTACCAGGAGTGCCTGTACCATTGGAATAACCGGCGCGCGCGGAATTGCCGCCCAAACCGTTTGATCCCCCACTGGCACCGCCAGTTTCCCATAGGATACCGTCGTAGTTAAACATGATGTCGAAGTTGCCGGCCCCGGTGTCCGCACGTTGAATCAAAACCAACTGGAAGCTGTTTAGCTTATTCACCGCACTAGGAAAATACCCCACGTTGACCCAGTTACCTACAAAGGCATTGCGGACAACTGCATCGTTGGTAGTGAAAGTAGTTGCGCCGTAAGTAAGTAGCTCTGACCCTGCTCCGTTGGTATCCACATCCGCAAAAAACGGGGCGATTATCGGCCTGGAGGTGGCTCCGTTCAATCCAAACGGCGTGAATGTTGAAAGGGCACCGCCGAACGTGAAATTACCGTTGTTGTTGGCGAAGAGTGACGTGTAATTAGTTCCGAAGAAATTGGTCATGAAGCCAATTGCGGTTGAGGGGCTTAATTATCGTCGTTTGCGGCTAGAGTATTGGTTCCAGGATTCAATGATGGGATAATTGCCACAGCCTGAACAGAGCTGATAGCAACAAGAGATAGCAAGAATAGTACAACTGATTTTTTATCATTTTGATTTCCTCCAGTTTTGTGACTGCCTAATGTAAACAAGTTGGTTACTTATGTAATCTGGCATTGGAAGAGGGCTATCACATTTGCGAGCCGAAGGCAACGGAATTGATAACGCGCTGTTACGGCCAAGTAGAAGTCCTCTTACCTTTTTGACCAAGTTGGCCGAAGGACACTATGGAGATATTTGAACCACAAAGCAGGAACGCCTGCCGATTCCCGTTCGAGCGGCACGACTGCGCCGTCGCATTCCAGTGGCAATCATGGCTCAACGAGCGCTGGTTAGCAGATTGACTCTTTACAAATTGGAGCGTGGCGACCCGGCTGTTGGCATGGGCACCTGCGCAACAGTGCTGTTCATCCTAGGCATGAGCGAACGCTTGGCTGTGGCCACTGATATTCGATGCACTGGGGATGTCTTTATATCAGAAGCGCCTACCCAAGCGCATCCGCAGCAGTGCGTTGCGGTCCGAGTCCCGTTGATGATCTTAATCGCAATTCTGTTGCTTCAGGACTGGGAACCATGTCCCCGTTTGGCTCGCGATACCCAGATTCAGAAGTGCCAATTTCGCTATAACATCAAATCCAATAACAACCCAAAGTTCGCTTAGCGAGAATGGTAAAACCAAGGACAACCCTTGCCCCTGGCTTTCTCGTCAGAACCGGTAGGAGACCTCAGCATATCCCAATCCACCATTCTTGCCTTTCGGATAAATCGCCTGCGTAATTGCCTTCCCGCTGGCAAAACCGTAGTAACCCGTAAGAGTCACGTTCGGCCTCATTCTATATTCCACACTGGTGTCATACAGATTCGAGAGCGACCTTGGCCCCCCCGCATTGCGTCCTTGATATCCAAACGACCAGGGCTGATAAGCACCTCCACCCAAATACCACAGATCCTTTGCGTTGCTTAATCGTAATGCATGAAATTCACTGGAAATGGTCACCTGCTTATGTGGGCGCAGGATCATCGAAGCGTTAATGTCACGGTTGTTCACCATGTCAAAGAATGGGAACCGCGCGTATGGCCGTGGTGTAGGTAACACTTGGAAGAAGGTTCCATGAGTTTTGTCGGTGGGATTTTCGTCACCCGAACCATCATAGAATCCTACGCGGAACCAGGGCTTTAGCTTTGGCGCAATCTTTGGTTGGAAGCCACCTTCCAATGCGAAGGCATGACCACGATGGTCCTGCACTCCCCATTTCCCAGTCTGCCCCGTGCCCCACAACAGTAAGTCAACTGTGCCCTTCTTTGTGTCGAAGGCATGAATGGAATGCCCGCCGAAACTATAGATATGCAGGTTGGCAGTATCGGCCCGACGCGCGGCTATCGGGCGGTTGTCCGTCTTCAACACTGCTCGCCAATCCTGGTAAAACATGGCGAAAATTCGTGTATCTGCCGAATGAGTCCCCTTCCCCCATGGCTTGGTATAAGCTGCATAACCAAGGCCAGTTGCCGTTTGCCCCCAGCCATCCGTTTGAAAAACGCCGCGCGTTGGAATTGCTCCTACAAAAGTGAAGTTTCCGTTTTTCGGTGAATTGTAAATGTAATGCATGCCATCAAAACTACGGCCCACATGTGCCCAGGCGAAATGCCCAATCAGCCGCATACTAATACGATCGCGCTTTACAGCAACCAGCGTTGCATTCTTCGGCGCAACTTCAGCACCATCCACAAATTCAAAGCGGCCGAAGCGAACGGACTGCTTGGAATCGCCAAACAAATTCTTAAACCGGACGAAAGCTTGCTTGGGAAAAATGTTAGCGGCGTTCTGTGAACGGCTGTTACTTACAAAGTAAGTAGCGCCCAAGCCCAGTTGACCCTGCGTAGCATTAGTGGCCACTGCATTATCCGGCAGGCCCAATAGAATTGGCGCAGCCATTTCCACCTGCCAATCATAGTTTTCTTTGGATTGCGCAAAGCTGATGCGGAATATGTTCCCGCTGAAAGCGTAAGTGCCATCGCCGGTATCAGCCTGGAACCAATCCCAAGCCTCCACGCGAGAGCGAATACTCCCAGTTACTACAACTTTTCCGATTTTGAATGGCTTTGGCGCAACCGCGTTTTGACCGTAGCATAACGTTGCGCAAGCAAATAAGAGTACTTTCCGGAACATAGGTGTCCTACCTTTAAGTTTGAATGGACGGACACACTGGGACCGTACGGGTTCGTCGCATACGAAGCTTATCAGGCGTGCAGGGCCCTAATAATAGAAAAACTGAATCTGAACTAAGCAGCTTCCTGATGCGTGAACTGCTTGGAATGGTGCTCCAGAAAGTCAATAACTTCCTTCCGAAGCCGGTAGTAATGCTGGTTATCCGCTAACTCCCGCCGATCACGCGGCCGGGGGAGTGTAATCGGCAATTCCAAACCAACTTTCGATTCCGGACCATCCGTCATCAGGATGATGCGATCGGAAAGATACAAGGCCTCATCAATGTCGTGGGTCACCAAAATACAAGTTTTGCGGTCCTTCTCCCAAAGTTCCAGCACCAGATCCTGCAATTCGAAACGAGTCATGGAATCCAGCATGCCGAAGGGTTCATCCAGCAGTAAAAAGCGTGGTTCCAAGGAAAGTGCACGAGCAATGGCAACTCTTTGTTGCGTGCCTTGCGACAAATCCGCTGGGGAGCTGTTTTCAAATTCCGCAACACCTGCCAAGTTCAGATATTTGCGTGCAAGCTCCTTTTGTTCATGAGCACTCAGCTTGGGGTGCGCCGCAGTTGCAGCCAACATTACGTTTTCCCGTGCATTGCACCAGGGCAACAAACACGGCGATTGAAATACCAGTGCCCTTTCCAACCCTGGCCCGTCAATTTCGCGGCCATCTACAATTACGCCTCCGAAGGTCGCGTCCTGCAATCCTGCAACGATAGAAAGAACTGTAGACTTACCGCAGCCGGAATGCCCTAATAGCGAGACGAACTCGCCGGGTTTAATGATAGCGTCAAAATCCTTCACAGCTATATGCTTGCCAGAAGGGGTGTCAAATATCTTTGTGAGTGAGGTGATGATTAATGGGTGAACCATGGGTTATGCCTCCACCGGAATGTCTTTCGCCACAGCGGATGCATCAGGTCGCGGTTTGGTGCGGTTGCGCTCAGAACCGGCGGATAGAAACTCCGCCAGCCGATTGCGAACACGCACCGCTTGCTCATCACGCAGCAATAGATTTGCAGCGCGGGGACGGGGCAGATTCACCGGTACAGCTGGACTCAAGGTTGCCCCAGGGCCCCGGCTCAATGCCATAATCCGATCGGAAAGTAGAATCGCTTCGTCCACATTGTTGGTGATCATCAGCGCCGTAACAGGTCGTCCCGCAGCTTGGCACAAAGTAGTCAGTTCCTGCTGCAAAGTTGCCCGAGTAAGTGCGTCCAATGCGCCAAAGGGTTCGTCCAAGAACATTACCCGGGGCTCAGTGGCGAAGGCTCTGGCGATCGCCACTCGCTGCCGCATTCCTCCAGAAAGCTGATTGGGCCGTTTCAGCATTGCCGCACCTAATCCCACCATCTGCAAATACTTTTCTGATTGTTCTTTGTCCTTCTGCTGCGGCCAATCTGTGAAAGTAGCTTCAACGGCTAGCCGCACATTTTCATACGCCGAAAGCCATGGCAAAAGGGAATAGTTTTGAAAGATGAAGGAGGCTTGCAGCGAAAAATCCTTGACCTTTTCTCCACCCATCATCACGCTCCCTTTGTCAGGCAAAATCAAACCTGCGGCAGCTTTCAGCAACGTGGTCTTGCCAGAGGCCGATGCGCCCACAATAGAGACGAATTCTCCCTCTTCAAGAGTCAGGTTGACGCCGCTGAGGACATTGCGAGGTCCATAGCTTTTGCCTACGTCTTTGAGTTCAATGAAGGCCACAACATGCTCCCTTAGACAGCCCGCAGTCTGCTTTCAGCAAAACCCATCATGCGGTCTAACGTGAATCCAACCACGCCAATGGTTAGAATGCTCAATAAGATATGCGAGTAAATCAGGCTGTTATATTCCTGCCATAAGAAACCACCCACCCCTGGAGTTCCTGTAAGCATCTCTGCCGCCACAATCACCAACCAGGCGATGCCTAAGCTGAGTCGATAGCCAGTGAACATGTAAGGCAACGTCGCAGGCAACCAGACCTTTGTGAACTTTTTCCAAGGAGACAAACGCAGCACTCGCGCCACGTTCAAATAATCCTGAGGGATCGCCCGCACCCCTTGCATTGTATTGATCACCGTTGGCCACATGGAACAAAGGGCGATGGTGAACAGCGCCGCAGGCTCCGATTGACGGAAAAGAATCAACCCCAAGGGTAACCACGCTAATGGAGAGATTGGCCTTAAAAGCTGAATCGTAGGATCGAACATCTTAAAGAATAAGGGCGACGATCCAAGCAAGAATCCCAATGGCGTCCCAATGGCGATGGCCAGGAAGAAACCTTTTGCCACGCGAAATAAACTGTAGGCAGTCATCAACCCAATGCCCTGATCCATTTCCCCGCGCTTTTCCCAAGGACTTAATATGTAAAGCTTGCTTTCCTCCCATGTTTTCAGGGGTGATGGAAGATCTGGGGCAACGTTCAGGCTGAGGAAAGTCCACAGCCCTCCAACTACCACTAGACCCACCATCGAAAGCGCGAAATTGTTCAAGGCGTTTTTCATGTTACTGTTCCTTATCAGCCGGCAAGACTGTGCACGTGGAAAGACTTTGCGTACTTCTCAGGATCGTTGGGGTTAAACGTGCCATCCGCGAATTTCACCGGCTGCATATCCACTGCAGGAGTTTTCACGCCCAGTTCCTTCATCGCTTCCATGTAGTAATCCGGCCGAATTACTTTGTCCACAATCTGCTTGTAGTTCTGCGGTCCTTTCACCATGCCCCAACGGCGGAATTGGCTAAGCCACCAGTAACCATAAGTCTTCATTGGTGCGTTGCAATTGCGGTTGGAGAAGATCATGTAGTTGGGATCCTGCTCCTTCACACCGTTGCCGTAGTCGTAAACACCCTTTAACCGGTCCAGAATAACTTCCTTCTGGCAGTTGATATAAGATGCCTTGGAAATGGTTTCAGCCACAGCTGGACGGTTGCCCATGTTGTCAATATGCTGGCTGGAAAGATGCAGAGCCTTCAGTACGGCCTTAACCGTCTTGGGGTTCTTATTGGCAAATTCTTCCGTGAATGCGCAGACTTTTTCCGGATGATCAACCCACATTTTCTGTGTCGTGGTGACGGTGAATCCAATGCCATCGGAAATCGCCCGCAAGTTCCATGGCTCACCGACGCAGAATCCATCCATTTTGTTGATCTTCATATTCGCCACCATTTGGGGAGGCGGAATGGTAATCAGGCTGACGTCCTTATCGGGATGAATGCCGCCCGATGCCAACCAATAGCGCAACCACATGGCGTGCGTCCCAGGAGGGAAGGTCATGGCAAAAGTCATGGTTTCGTTGGAAGCCTTGGCCTTGTCCACAATCGGCTTCAGATCCTTTGCCGTCTTCACGCCTTTTAACTTGTTGGATAACGTAATGGCTTGGCCGTTGCGGTTCAGCAGCCACGGAATCACCATTGGCTTTACAGGCGAACCAAGTAGTCCCATGGAAGAAGCAAACGGCATGCCGAACAGCATGTGGGTTGCATGATTTTCACCCAGCGTTAATTTGTCACGGATGACGGCCCAGGAAGCCTCTTTAGAGATCACGGAATTGATGCCGAATTTCTTGAACAATCCCAACTCATGGGCCATCACGATGGATGCGCAATCGGTAAGCGCGATAATGCCAAAGCGGACGTCGGAAGTTTCCGGGGCATCGCTGGCATAGGCTGTTCCCGCCCAGCCCAAAGGCAAGCCGGCGGCAAGACGGCCAAGTGGCGAAAGTGCCATGGTTTTCAATGCGTTTCTACGATTCATTGGGTACACGGATTCCTTTTCAATAGCGGTGGCCAATACGGTCCACCGAGTCAATTTGGTACTGGAAGTTTAGGAATCTCTACGGTGAGAGTCACTTGGAGGAGGGAAACAGGCTCCGTCAGTTGCAGCTAAATTGAGTATGCGGAATTAGGCCCCAAGAGTAAAGAGTATATCGATTCAATAATTTCTATGAGGTGGATAAGTCAAACACAAAATGAACACCCCTACCGGCAGAAGTTAAACATATATATAATCTTGTTCAATACCGCAAAAGGAATTTGCCATGTCGGAAAACTCGGAATTGAATTTTGCCGGACTGATTCATGAGGAAATCAAGACGGTCCCTCCCAACGCAACCCGCGAGCAAGCGTTCCACGCTTTATATAAGGAAAACCTATTCGGCCTTGCTATTTCAGGTGGCGGAATCCGAAGCGCAACCTTCGCCCTCGGCATTATCCAATTTCTTGCCCAGATCGGGGTCCTATCGAAGTTGAAGTACCTGTCAACCGTTTCTGGTGGAGGCTATATCGGCTCCTGGCTCAGTGCTTGGATTAACCGTACTTCAATCGGCCATGTGGAGGCTGCTCTTGTTCCGCCTGCGAAGATTCCGCCAAAGCCTTGCGAGGACAAAACCATTACTTGGCTCCGGCAATACGGTAAGTATCTGGCGCCGGAAACTTCGCTGTTCAGCGCGGACACCTGGTTGCTTGCTTCAGTCTGGAGCCGTAACACTTTCCTGAATTTCATCCTCTTAATGCTCTACCTTTCTGCGAGCCTGTTTCTCCCGTGGGTGCTGTTGGAGCTCTATCAAAGCTGCAAGGAAGGCATCAGCCCCCTTTGGGCTCTTGGCGCGGGTGGCGTTGGGACGTTATTCGCAATCCTTGGAATTAACCGCTTCGCTGGCAAGGAAAAGGTTTTTGGAATGGCTGCCGGCTTTTCAATCTCCATCGCCGCAGCCTTTCATGTATTCGCCGCTCGTTCACTTCCAGGCTCGTGGGAAATCGGATTCGGAGCTGTTCTTGGGCTTGTAGTTGGTCTTGTGATGGTCAAAGATCTTCCTCCAAGCTATGGCAAGCCAATTCGCGTGCTCCTTTCTGGAGTTGTTGGAGCAGTTGGCATTTATGAAGTGCAATGTTTGGTGTACATCGTTTCCAACGCTGTGACCAGTGGCGGGAATCAATTTCTGTTGCCAATTTTCGGACCTCAGCTTGTAACATTGCTTTACTGCTTGGTCGTTACTCTGTTAATTGGGATTGCTGGAAGACGGCAGCCGGATGAGCATCGGGAATGGTGGAGCCGCGCCGGCGCGTGGGTGCACATCTTTGGTCTTGGTGGCTTGTTGCTTGCTGGAATTGCAGTAGTGGGGCCGGCCGTATTTTTCTTCATTTACGCCCAAGGGTCTTTGTTGGCTGCAACTGGAAGCATTTGGGCGCTAGCCACTGCTGGAGGTGTCCTACTTGCCCGTAGTTCTTCCACTTCTGGTAATGAAACAACCAAACGGCCAATGCTGGATTTGGTTCTTCCATTGATTCCACCCATTTTCCTGACAGGTTTCCTGATTATTGTCGCCACCGGCGTCTTCTATATCCTGCACCCCGCTGCGCCACCAAAGCTGGAATACAAAGCCTGCATCAATAACTGCGCAACCGTCTACATAGTGCCTGGCTTCGCGGACAATTGGCAGACCATTTGGACTCATTATGCGGGACTGGTTTTGAACTCTAACCCTCCATCGATGCCTTTGGGTTGGTTTGGCTTGGCCGTATTGCTTTTTTACATCCTAAGCAGACTATTCGACATTAACGAATTCTCGCTCCACCAGCTCTATCGGAACCGCCTTGTCCGCGCCTACCAGGGTGCGTCGAATACGAACCGCAAAGAGCAGGCAGACCAATTCACAAATCTTGATCCGGAAGACGATCTCCAACTACGTAACTTGCGCACCAATCCTATTATTCACTTAGTAAATACAGCAGTAAATTTGAACTTAGCGCAGACAGGTTTGGACGAACGCCGAGCTGCTTCGTTTGTGTTTACTCCCTATGGTTGTGGTTATACAAGCCCTTCGCATCATGAATACTATCGTAAGTTTCTGAAGAAAGACGAAGATTTTCGGCTTGGAACGCCCATCACTATTTCTGGTGCCGCAGCCTCGCCAAACATGGGTTACCACACCTCGTCAACGCTCGCGTTTCTGATGACCCTCTTTAACGTTCGCCTTGGATATTGGTTCTACAATACGAAACCCGGCGTTACTCGGGTGTCTGACCTTATTCGCGGTCTGCCGTTACCGGAATTCTTGCGCAAGTTACCGGAGGATTGGAGGCCAACCGGCCCGCGAATCGGCACTCTTTACTATCTTGCTGAACTTCTTGCAATCGCCAATGGGAACCGGAAATACGTCTATCTTTCCGATGGCGGTCATTTTGAAAATCTCGCAGTTTACGAACTACTCCGCCGTCGTTGTAAGTACATTATTTGTATTGATGGGGAAGAAGATCCGGGCATGAAGTTTTCTGGACTTGGGGGTTTGATCCTCAAAGCCCGTTCCGACATGGGAATTGAAATCACCATCGACACGACTAACATTGAAGAGCGTGATTCCGATGGCTGGAGCCATCGCCACTGCGCTGTCGCCAAGATTCAATATCCCGAAGGCCCGGAATCCACGGCCACGCTATTGTATCTGAAGCTCTCCGTAACAGGGGATGAATCCATTGACGTTCTGCACTATCGCAAACTCAACAAAATCTTCCCCCATCAATCAACAGCGGATCAATTTTTCTCGGAATCGCAATTTGAAAGTTATCGCGAATTGGGCTACCACGTTGCGGAAACCACTTTCCGTCCTATTGAGGACGCAAAGACAAAAGCGGTTGACGTTATTTTTGGACAGCTCGAAGATTTCTGGACAGGCATCCCTCGAAGCTTGGTCGCGAAATTCAACAATTGCAGAGAACAGTTACTTGTAATGCTGAAACAGCTTCGCGATGACGAAGAGCTTTGGTTCCTCAATTCTCAGTTCGATAAGAGTTGGAACATCCCCGCGAAGGCTGGCTCACCAGACATTCCCACCAGCGACCCGCAGTACACCAATGCGTTCTATTTTTGCCAGCAGTTGCTCCAGCTGATGAAGAATGCCTATGTGGACCTGGACTTGGAAGCAAACTACCAACATCCGATTTGCAAAGGTTATATGGAGCAGTTCAGCCGTTGGGCAGGCTCGCCGATGCTCAATCACACTTACGAAAAAACCAGGGACACTTTTGGTCCGCTTTTTCGTAATTTTTATGAACGCAGGATACGAAGGTAAGGCGTAGCTTACTCCAGCAGCAAGCCATGTTGTAGTGCGTTGTGTCACTGGCACGAAACGCCACTAAATCCCCTTCTGATCGGGGTACTCATTCCCTCGTCAGTGTCACTTTGTGCCACAGGCAACGCCACCGCCCCCCATCATCACGGCTCAGCTTGACCGTGTCGGGTTGAACACGCGGTGGAGCCATTATCTTTGCCTCATAAATGTAGCCAAACTGAGTTAGGTTGGAATAGCAACACCAATCCTTGTCGCGACAGGTGTATAGAGATCAATCGTTTGGCTAGGAGTATAAAGCGAAACGATAAGCGAAAACCGCGTCCGTCGGTTACAAAGCCCAAGATGGTAGCTCTCCCGCCACCAACCAACTACAGGAATGAGCGCAAGCGACGCATTTTCCCAATTGCTCATGTTCAGGCCGCATTTAGTCAACTTAAGTTACACAGTTGGATTTAGTCCCGCACTCTCTCGGCAGCGGCTCTCCGCCCCTCCCACAAAACCAGCGGACCAAGCTTCATTCAGGTCCCTCGCAGGAAGCGCACCGGTCAACCAACGGGGGAGTGGTCCTCCGTTTAATTTCCACTTACGTCGGACTTGGTTCGCAAAGTATGCGGTTGTTGGAGACTCGCCAAATTCGTGGTTTCTCAGAACGCCGTTTCAGGCCAACTTCCGAGTATCCGACCATCCAGTCCCTATCTAATCGACGCATTCCTAATGAATTGCTTACGGCATAGTTCCGCCATTAACGTGAGCCGCTATTTTCCGACCGGCACTTTCCGCCGCATTTCATCGGTGAAGTTTTCGAGGAAGATCACGTGGTTCTGCGCCTTCTGAGCATCCGCCCTCTTGTTGGAATTAACGCGACTATGCACCTGCCATCGGGCGCGAGATCTTGGGGACCCGTCAAAGCCAGAACTAGACGTTCGGGTGCTTCTTGTACCAGCCGGTTGCTTCCTCGTAAGCATGGGCGATTCGGCACAGCGTTGGTTCGCTAAGCGCCTGTCCAGCGAATTGCATGCTAAGAGGCAGCCCTTCGGAGGAGAATCCGACGGGAAGCGTGATCGTTGGCGTACCGGACAGGCTGGCTGGCGCCGTATATACGAAAGCTCCGAGCGGCGGATTGTACGAATTTACATACTTGTCCAATGCCGCGTTGAAGTCGGCCATCGAGCCGTATTGGGTTTCCTTTGAAATCGAAAAGGCTCCCCCGTTCCAGGCCGGATAGGCAAATGCATCGACCGTAGAGAGCACCGCCCGGTATTTCGTCGAGAGGTCTTTCCGATATTGAACCGCTTTGGCGTATTCTGCTGGTTTGATCGCCGCCCCCATCTCAAGAAAGTCCAGAAAATAGGGACCGTACTCACTCTTGCGTGAAGGGAAATTCGCCGCGTGGGCGGTGACCGCCTCTTTGGAGCATAGGACAAACCACATGTTTTGGACTTCGGTGACATCGGGCATCTGGACGTTTACAATCTCAGCGCCAAGCTGTCGCAGAGTGGCGACCGCGGCTTGAATGGCAGCGGACTGTTCAGGGTGAATGCCCTCCGTCGCGAAGCGCTGGTCAAATCCAATCCTCAGTCCACGAACCCCTTTGTCCAGTTCGTTCAACATATGCGGCACGGGATCTCTAAGCGAAGTTGGGTCGTTGGAATCGAAACCGGCGATGGCCTCAAAGATTACGGCCGCATCGCCCGCTCGGCGTACCATAGGCCCGACGTGATCGAGCGATTCGGCCAGCGGAAACACGCCATACCGGCTGACCCATCCATATGTCGGTTTCAGTCCCACTATTCCGTTGGCCGCCGATGGATAGCGAATCGAACCGCCTGTGTCGGTTCCAATCGAGCCGTAGCAAAGCCCTGCGGCGGTCGCCACCCCCGACCCGCTCGAAGAAACACCGGCCCACAGATCTTCGCGCCACGGATTGACGGGGATGTCACGTGCACGGTTGTAACCCGCCATTGCAGCATCGGTCAGGTTGAGCTTTCCCAGCAGGACTGCTCCGGCTTGCCTTAACTTGGTTACCACTGTCGCGTCATGATCGGGGATGAAGTTGGCGTAAATGCTCGTCCCCGCCATGGTTCGGACGCCTTTCGTGTAGCACAGATCCTTCACTGCGATAGGCACGCCGTGCAGTGGCCCCCGATAAGTTCCGCGTTGGATTTCCCCTTCCGCGCTCCTCGCTGCTTCCAGTGCCTGCTCACGCATCACGGTGGCATAGCCTTTAAGCTTCGGATCGATAGCTGCAATGCGATCCAATATTCGAGTTGTCAATTCAACCGGCGAAACTTCCCTGGCTTGAATCCGGCGAGCGACGTCGCGCAAGCTGCTGTAGTGAAGCGGCTCCGTCGCAGCGCCGCTGGGTTTCGACTCTTTTGAGGAGCACGAGGATTGAAGCAACACGAGCGCAGCGCCGCTAATGCCAACCAGAGCCTTCCGTCTGGATATGCGTGCGTTATGGTCATTTGGATCTTCGTTCATGTGTTCACCTCCAAGTCGAAACACGTTCTGGGCCGCGGGCGGAGCCCGAGTTAAATGTAGTGTATACGAAGTCTCACCTGCGAGATCGAAATGTTTTTGAGCGCGCTCATCAACCGAAGTTCAGCCGCTCAGGAGGTGGTCAAGTCCTGGATCACGCGCTACTCGTAGATAGCTCGGATTCTGGCGTCAGCGCCCCAAGTCCGGTTCTGGGAAGTTGATTTGTTATTCATCCCGCCCTCCTTTCAGCACAGGCTTTCATTTCTTAAGTGGGAACTCTATTAAATGTCCCGCTAGTTCTCAATCGCCAGCTTGACCCCGGTTCTTTGGATAGCCTCAAAATCTTCAGTGTTCCCGGTCACTAAAGGAATGCCGAGTCGGACCGCCACGGCTGCTATCAGGCAATCCGTCAGTTCAAGAATAGAGCCTTGCTTCCGAGCCGTGGCCTTGATGATCGCAGCTTCAAAATAGTCGTTTGCGCTCGGCGTAATCTGTTCGTTTTGGTTCAACCATGCCAACGCCTTTTCCAATTGAACGGTCGCTCCCTTTGCTTCAAGCCCGAATACAATCTCCTGGACTGTGACACTGGTAAAAGTGAATGCGCCATGCTGACGAGCATAGCTGGCGGCATGACGCGCGACGATTTTGTCATGGCCCTTGAAGTACTCAGAAAGGATGTCAGTATCCAAAAGAACCTTGGACATCAGAGCAAATTAGACGGATTGCCGGGGCGGCGCCTTTCCACATAAGCCAGTTCAACCACCTCATCGAGCAACGCAGCATCTTCCGGGCTGCCAAACAGCCCCAGCCCTTGTTCAAAGACTGCTGCATCCATACTGCTTTTCCCCGCGGGGCGGTGCCGGTCAAGCCACGCATAGAGCTCCGCCAATTCCTGAGGCTGCAGGCTGTTAATTGCGCGTTCAATGTCCTGAAGTGAATTCATGGCCGTTCCTCCTTTCTCTCACAATACCGGAATATGCCGTTTCTGTCACGAACTACAAGAGCGGGGAGAATCCCATTTTGTCAGCTACGTCGGCCAAGCAATATTGCGCCGAAAATCCGAGTGGGCAAGTAGTTCAGGCGCAGGTCTATATCCAGGCACCACAATCAGTGCCACTTGTAGGCCAGCTCGACGTGCATGCTTCATCGCCGGAATACAATCGGTGTCATTTGTTACAAGTGCGATGAGATCGACGGAACGGTTTGCCGACAGCGTCGCCATATCCAGCCCAATCCGCATATCCACACCCTTCTGCTCAAACTTCGCTTCAAAATCAGAATCTGTCCAGCGGTGCGGTCGGGGTAAACGGAATCTTGGACTTCTTCAACACAAAGCCTCGAAATTTCAGAACGCCCACTCTTATGGCAAAAGATCCTTATGCGATAGCTCATGCAGCCATTTGTCTGATCCAGCGAATTGCTGCTTAATCCCTGAGACTGGAAGCACGGCCTCACCTTCATAGGGACCGCAATCGTAATATAGGATTCGATGAATCACTTCATCAGCCAAAGAGCAGGCGTGCGCTATTTTCTCAATATAATCCGGTACAAACGCCTTCTTCGCCTTGCGCGCATAAGACCGGGCATGTCCGCCGTCGATGAGGATTGCGATTTTCTGTTTCACTGCGAAATAGTGAAGGTCCAAAGAGTTGCCCCTTTGGACCTTGATAGAACCCGCCTACGGGCGTATCGGATAAAGAACAATGGCCTGAAAGACCATATGACTGTAGTTTGGCATAGAAGGAGGATTTGTGCAATCATCCGTCACAACTGGCGCTAAAGGGGCATGTCGGGAATTACCAAAAGATGCCCGATTGCTCAGAATCGTTCATCCAAGCCCCTATGATCTCTCGCTTCCCATTCCCTTCGATCTTGAATTGTCTCCCTTAACCTTATTTGTTCATCGGCAACAAGTTTTCGGATTGCCATATCTGGATAATGCATGAATTCGTCCAGTAGCCCCGCGTTGGATTCCAGAATATCCGCAAGCGATCCACTCCAGCCACCCGTCGGCATGAAACTGGCAATGAATTGTTTGAGCACCATTGCGCGATCCGGCGCTTTTTCGATTAATGCAAGTGCAGTATTCGTCCACCTAAGCGGGCAATCTTTGTTTTCGCGTTTGCCAAATGTAATGACAGAAGCTGACATTGGATAACGTTCCAAGGGAGCCTCATCGCACCACTTGAGTAATTCAGGTTCGGGCACCAGATCCATGAGGTTTCCTACGAAACCCCTGATCTCCCCAAGAATCCGTTTGGCAAGTTCCAGCCCAGAGTTGCAATCCCCGCACAACCCACTCAGAGATGCTGAAGGTTGAACGTTGAACAACCCTCTTAAAAGATCGCGATTTTTATAAGGTTGGGTCGTATCGTTAAAAACAGCCGCTACAAACTTCCTGCAAATTTCGTATGCAGCCATGGAACCTTCTTTTCCAACTAAGCAGGCTTTGGTAATTTCTTCAATGCAATAGTTTTGATGGTCTGTTTGATTTTGACCGTCAAAGGTGATCTTCCTCATCAAGCAACGGCCCGCATCAATCAGCTCAATAGGAAGATTTTTATGAATTCCATGGCAATAATGGATGTTCGATAACAGAATGTCCAGCGAAACGTACAATCCTTCGGGATATTCCGCAATCTCTCGAACCAGAACGCTCAAGCTTGCAGCAAAGTTATCGGGTGCGTCGTAGAATGTTGATCGGCTGTACCTCGAAATTGGCGATTTGCCAAGCGCCAGAGAACGCCTCAAACGCTCAAACCCAAGCGTGTCGATTTCAACGGCACCTTGCAGCCAAGGAAACCATGGCGCAAGGGTATCATCGGAAATCGCATCATCCAATAAGGCATTTACAAACTTAGGATGAATTGAATTGAGCCCGTTTAGAAAACCTCGAAGAATGGGGATGTCTATCGGTGCCACGTCAACAACTGCTAGCGCTTCAACCAATCGGCCCCAAACAAGTTCTGGGTTCGTGTTTCCTCCTGACATGCCAACTCCGAAATCCCATAGGCATGCCTCTGTCGAAAACAACAACTGACTGACAAGCTCCAGAAATACTTGTTCATCTTCAGCTACCCGCCTTCCCAGATCCCATGCAATCTGTTGCCTGGCTGAACTCCTTACCGGACTATTTATTTTTGGGAAATCATTAAACTCATCGTGCCATACACCGCTTGAGCCATCAATCAGCACGATAGAACGAATTTCCTCCGAAAGATTTTTCGGCCGAAGAACTTGCTCTAACCGATCTAGTCTGACGTCGGCACCGCCGAATCGTCTTGTTTGTCGAACAGCAATCCACCCCTCCGGCCAGAACCCCATGGCTCCACACATTTTTTCAAGTTCGTCGCAAATACCGGCATTCGCCCATAGCCCATTAAAATATTTTCCAAGAAGTCTTCTAATCTGCGTAGCCATCTCGGAATCATCGCTAGCTGCCTGCTGGCAGAACCTCAGTACTTTGAGAAACCAATTATTGAAGTCCTGCCCGTTAGGCATGTAGCCGTAGTCACGCGAGCGAGCGCCAAATTCGAAATTGTGAGTATGGAGAGTGTAGTTCGTGGACAACATCCCCGACAATGCGTTTAACCCAATAGATCGACGCCTTGCATCATCAGACAATAGTAAGGATTGAACAACCTTCAATCTCTGTTCGAGTGTCGCCTGAGTCCCTGAATATTGAATAAAGAAAAGGGATTGAATCGTCTCCAAGGCCCTAGTGCCATCTCCATCCCTGGCTTCTAGAATTCTGCTAATCAACAGGATGCAGCGTTCGAACAAAATGGGGTCGTAAGCAGTTGAGCGGATTAGGCGCAGGGACCTGCTTGCCGGATTAAAAAGATGCCCCTCTTCTGCAAAAGAAGCACGCTCAAGCGCGTCAAGAATGAGTTCAGGGCAAACGGGGGCAACGTTTTCGAACATAGCAAAATGCAGTTCATCAAATTCATCGACGTTCCCCAGCAGTCCGTCCTTTTCGAGCCACTTTCCAACAATTCTTCTCGCCTCCACGCTCCCATGCAGATACTTCAACCGCCGCGAAAACTCTTTTTTCACTTCTTCCGGCGCGCTCTCAACGAAGTTTTCAATCAACTCTGGCCGAATTTCCTCAAGTGCCATTCCAGCCAAACAATCGGCAATTGCACTGGGCAGGACAGCTCGGTAAACACCACGTCGCTGAACTAGGTCCTTGCCGCAAAGTTCAACTACGCCTCGATGCATCTCGTCAATATTCTTGACAACCAGGGCGCCAAGCCTCTCAAGGTCTGATTTGTTCCCGTTCGGCCCATCTACACCTTGGAACGAATAGACCAAGGAGCAAGCCTGTGCAATAAGCAATAGCGACTTGTCCTCATTTCGTCCTTGGTGGAACAGACGTTTGAAAAGCTCTCTATCGCCTAAGCCGACAATATTTTCATTTTTTCCAATGGTTTTTGCAAGAGCAATTGCAATTCTTGCGTTTCCTCCAGATGCCTTTGCCACGGTTTGCCGATTCACATGCGAGAGCTTAGGAAAATAGCTTTTCAAGATCTGTTCAATAAGTTCGATAGAAGATCCTTCAAGTTTGAAGAACTCCGTGCCCTCAGGCTGATCATCCTGAACGTCCAACTCAATTGTGAGCAGACTGAGTTGGCTATTTGCATTTCGGACCAATTCGGTCAGACGGCCGTGAAGGTCTGATGGGCAATTGTCAATAACTACAACATATCGCCGACCCGCAGCTATTAGGTTTCTCGCCAGTTCCGTTGGGGCAGGGTTTGGACTGTCACCTAAGTTCGTATAGATTGCCGACAATGGACTAAGGCAAGTCCACCCGTCTCTTTCTTCAAACAGAGCTTGTGCGAATCGCGTTTTTCCTACACCTGACAGCCCCACAAGCCGCACAACTTTTCGTCGTTCCTGTAGCAGGTCGCGCAAATGACTAAGTCCGTCAATCGCTTGAAGGCCATTGCTTTCGTCTTTACTCCCTCTCTTAAGACGAAGCTTCTCATCCATTAAGTAGTCACGATTTACGCCTTCTGGGATAGAAGCCCAATCGCCAAAGGGCCGCCACCCGGATGTTGGAATACCTAGCTCAGCTCTAATCCACAACTCAACACCTGAATGATCCGCGACCCAACTAGCCAATCGATTCCTATCATAGAAATCTAACTTCAGACTCGATCCGTTAGATAGTTCCCTAACAGCATCCTCCATCGCACTAATACGGGCTTGATATTTGGTTTCGGTAACGGAGCTTCCTGAACTTACTATGATATAGGCCCCGGAATTGTCTGCCAGTTGGCGAATAACCGGTCGAAGCACTCCGTCGTGACGCATCTCCTTCTTAGTCATCGCCACGGACATGGCGCTTTTCTTGCTCTGGTAATGGGTTTGAGCTCGTGGAATGTACCCCTCAATCGCAACCTCGGCGGAAAGATCCACCACAATGTCGCTACCGCCGTCTAGGGCATCTTGATGCCCACCAGATCTAACAGCAGCCGTGGATAGTCCTTTCCTGCCTAACTCGGCCGCGCACAACCTTCGTACCAGCTCACGAAGTTGCCTGTCGTCCAAGCTCTTAATTTGATCGGGTGTAATATCAAACAAATAGGGATTCCAATACTGTGTTAATACCACACAATTGCTAATTCTTGCTTGTTTTCAATTCCCGGTCACAACTAAACTCCCCCAACCCCCTCAACAACTTACCCCCAATCCCCCTCAGAAAACTTGACAACCCCTGTCATCCTTGAATCAGGAAGACAAACATGCCATCGCAAAAACCGCAGCCAATCACTCCCATATCCCAGCTCCTAACCCTGCTCCCTCAACTCGAAATTTTCCGCGCCCCCTCCGCCACCCCCCACGCACGCATCCCACAAGGCCCCGCCCGCCCATGGTCCCTCCCCATCGGCGCTCCTGAATTTGGCGATTGGCTCCTCCTCACCGCTCAAAAAGAACTGGCCCTCTTCCCCTCCGTATCGCAAATCCGCCAAGCCCTGCGCTCCCTCGCCGCCACCGCCAATTTTGGAAATCACCCAACACGCCCCACCCCTCTGCGCTTCCTCAAAACAGAAACCGCTCTATCCATAGATCTCGGCGATCGCACCAACATCATCACCATCAACGCAACCGGCTGGAGCATCACCGAAGACCTCCAAACCGCTTGGCTCTCCCCCCGCACTCAGCTTCCCCTACCCACTCCTGAAGCCACCGAAACAAGCCTCGCCGCGATGCTGGCCAACGCGCTCGATCTCAACCGCGCCGATTCCGCCAAGCTCTCCAACTGGATCACCAACGCCTGCACTCCCTCCATCTTTCCGCAACAACCCCTAGTGCTCACCGGTCCCGCACGTCACCAAGCCGCCCAGCTTCTACGTGACCTCATTGACCCTTCAGCCACCCCATTTCAGAAAGCCGCCCGCTCTCACATTAAGTCCGAAACTGAAGGGCTCCACTTACTCGTCTTCCCCGAAGTTACTCGACTTACTGACAGACTTCGCCGACTTACTCAACCCGCCATTTATACCAATGAAGTACCCATCAAAAAAGCAGAACAACCACTAACTATCCAAATCGGCGAATGCCAACGCCCATTGATGTCACAGCTCCTCGGAGCCCTCTGTAACTGCATCTCACAACAACTAGCCGACTTACTACCGCAACTTCAGCAAGAATCTGAAATCAAACAAGCAGTGCGAACAAATTGGAACTGGCTGCTCCAGCCTAAGCAACAGGATACCGATACTACACGAAACTCAGTCCTACGGGAGGTGCTGCACCAGCCAGTCCCAATTTGTTTGCACAGTTCATTCCCCTTCGCCAGTCTTCCGCCCCCAAGGGCTTTGCCACTGGAGTTATGAAGTCGTATTTTATTGCCTGTTTTTTGGGTTATGTTTAATCCGCGTTTATCGGCGTTCATCCGCGGCCATAATTCTTGTAGATATGGAAGGCTTAAAACCTGTGGTTAAAATAGAAAATGCTTCGCACTGTCCTCCTTCTATCCATCTCGCTAACCCTCAACGCGCAAACTCCCAATTGGGCTGCCGTTCAAGAAGAAACTCTGCGCCACTTCACCGCCCTCATCCAGTTGGATACAACCGATCCTCCTGGCAATGAAACACGCGTCGTCGATTACATTAAGAAGGTCTTCGACGCTGAAGGCATTCCCTACGAAGTGCTCGCCAAAGAACCGGCGCGCGCAAATCTAATAGCCCGCCTGAAAGGCAACGGATCAAAGAAGCCCATCCTCATCGTTGGGCATTCCGACACAGTGAAGGTCGATCCAACCAAGTGGACCTACCCGCCGTTTTCCGCCACCCGCAAGGACGGCTATATTTACGGTCGCGGCACTCTCGACGACAAAGATAATCTAACCGCAGCAATGATGACCATCATTTTGTTGAAGCGTTTGAAAGTGCCGCTTGATCGCGACGTCATCTTCATGACCGAGGCCGGCGAAGAAGCCGCCACCGGTCCGGGCATCGAGTTTCTCGTTAATGAGCACATGCCAAAAATTGACGCCGAGTTTTGCCTCGCTGAAGGAGCCGCAGTCTCCCGCCGTGCTGGTCAAATTCGTTACGCCATGGTGCAGACCGCCGAAAAGCAGCCCCAAGGTGCAAGGCTAATCGCCAAAGGACCCGCCGGGCATGGTTCGCGACCGCTGCGCAACAGCGCGATTCTCCACTTAACCCGCGCCGTTGAAAAAGTCGCCATGTGGGATCCACCCATGAGGCTCAACGATACGACTCGTTACTACTTCGAAAAGATAGGCACGGTCTCCACTCCCGAAGAGGCAGCACGATACGCCGCACTTCTCAATCCCCAAAAATCCGCCGCCGTCCGCGAGTATCTGGCCGAAAATGAACCGGGGCACTATTCAATGCTCCATACCTCAATCTCTCCAAACATGATTCAGGGCGGCTATCAAATAAACGTCATTCCCTCCAGCGCCGAGGCAACTTTGGATATTCGCGCACTTCCCGATGAAAATATGGATTCGTTCCTAGCGCTAATGAAGAACGTCATCAATGATCCGTCCATTGAAATTGTGCCCAATTCCCGCAACGCCCGCCCCGCTGCGGTACCTTCACCGCTTAATTCCGAGGCGTTCAAAACAATTGAAGCCGCAAACAAAAAAATCTACAACACAATCACCGTTCCAGTGATGGCCACCGGAGCCACCGATATGGCTCACCTGCGCGCACATGGCGTGAAGTGCTACGGCATCGGCCCAATCGTCGACGAAGAAGATGCTCCCAAAGGTTTCGGTGCGCATTCCGATCAGGAACGAATCTCCGAAGATGCTCTTCATAAGTTCGTTCAATTCAATTGGGAAGTGGTAGCGAATCTGGCTGCCGCCAAACGCTAGATTTGCGCAAATCCCCTTACCTAGCCGCCATGCGCAATCATGCGGTTTTGACAAGTGGAAGTGTAAATAGTGACCCAAATGATCAATATTCCGATTACTCTACACCCCCCTCTGGGTTGACTTCGCTGCCACCTTCCGCTATATTTCAGAAATAACTGATCCCCAACGGCTTATTGGATTTTTTGGGGCAATTTTTTCCCTTGGTACTTTCACAGGCCAGGGGTGGCGGAGAAACTTACATGTCTAGCGACGAGAACCACCCGATTCCTGGAACTCCGGGCCCACCGATTCCAGGAGCACCAGAGGGTTCAACCGAATTAGATCCGGAACAAATCGGAGCCTCTGATTTCGGTGCGGAAGACGTCGCCTACGAGCAGATGCTCGACGACTACAGCAATTTCTCTCCTCCCTCCGACGGCGAAGTTTTAATGGCAACAGTCCTCAAATTAGGGGAAAAAGACGCCATTGTTGACTTCGGCTACAAGTCCGAAGGCATTGTCCCACTAGACGAATTTCCCATGATCGACGGCAAGCCGGCCGTCAATCCCGGCGACGTAATTGAAGTGATGGTGGACCGTCACGCCTCCAGCCCCGAAGGCTATACCGTTCTTTCCCACAAACGCGCCCAAAAATTGCGTGCCTGGGATACCCTCGATCAGGCGATGAAAGAAAACCTGATCGTCTCTGCCCGTTGTCTATCACGCACCAAGGGTGGCCTCATTGTTGATGTCGGTGTGGAAGCGTTCCTTCCTGGATCTCAAATCGACGTCCGGCCGGTTTACAATGTTGAACCCTTGTTGGGCACCGATATTCCCGTCCGTATCGTCAAGCTAAACCGCCGTCGTGGCAATGTTGTCGTTTCCCGCAAAATGGCAGTGGAAACCGAAATTGCCGATCGCAAAACTGGCGTTTTGGAAAATGTGCAGGAAGGTTCTGAAGTAAGAGGCGTCGTCAAGAATCTCACTGACTACGGTGCCTTCATCGATTTGGGCGGCATTGATGGTTTACTGCATGTCAGCGATATGAGCTATGGCCGCGTTGGACATCCTTCCGAAATCATCCACGTCGGCGACGAACTTACTTTGAAAGTGATGAAGTTCGATCCTACTAAGGAACGAATTTCCCTCGGCCTCAAGCAGATGGCCCCGGACCCCTGGTCCACTGTCATTGAACGCTTCCCCAAAGGGCAAGCCGTCGTTGGCAATATAGTTTCTATTACCGACTACGGTGCATTTGTGGAAATTGAACCGGGCGTTGAAGGGTTAATTCACATTTCTGAAATGACCTGGTCGCGCCGCATGAAGCACCCCGGCAAGGTTGTCAAGGTTGGCGATTCGGTAGAAGCCGTAGTTCTCGACATCAAGCCGAAGGACCGCCGCATTTCTCTTGGCATTAAACAATTGGAAGCCGATCCCTGGACCACAGTTGCTTCCCGCTATTCGGTAGGCAGCGTGGTTGAAGGACGCGTCCGTAAGCTAACCGATTTCGGCGCTTTTATCGAAATTGAAGAGGGCATTGATGGCTTGGTACACATCTCCGATCTCTCTTGGACCAAGCGCGTAAAGCACCCCTCGGAACTTTTGAAAAAAGGCCAGCTTGTTCAAGCTGTTATCATTAATATTGATGCCCCTTCCCGGAGATTGTCGTTAGGGGTAAAGCAGTTGCAGCCTGACGCTTGGGAATCGTTTTTCCAGACATACACAGTCGGTGATGTGGTTAAAGGCAAAGTCTGCAGAGTCGCTAATTTCGGCGTGTTCATTGAAGTAGGACCTGGTGTTGAAGGTTTATGCCATAATTCTGAACTGCAATTAGCAGGTAAGGAAGGTGGGCTGGCGCTTAATGAAGAATTTGATTTCAAGGTGATTCGCCTCAACCCTGCGGATAAGAAAATTGGATTGAGTTTGAAGGCAATTTCCGACGATGAGGAAAGAAGCCGCCTGAGCGGTTATCAAAAACAGGCTGATGATGCCACCTCCACGGTTGAAGAAGCAATGAAAAGTAAGGACAATTAAATTATGACCAAGGCAGATCTTATCGAAGAAGTATCCCGAGTGGTGGAAATGACGCGGAAGGATTCCGAAGTCATTGTAGAGGCAATTTTTGACAGCGTGGTGAAGAGCCTGCGCTCTGGCGATAAGATTGAGATTCGCGGCTACGGGAGTTTCCGTACGCGCCAACGCCAGCCTCGCATTGGACGCAATCCTAAAACCGGAGCTCGCGTGGAAGTGCCTGCCAAGCGGATCCCCTACTTTAAGCCAAGCAAGGAACTGAAGGATCTTGTGAACGGCGAGCCTGTAGCAATCACTGCGGCGTAAGTCGGATGGATCACTTGTGGAACCCTTGGCGCTACGGTTACGTAACCAAGAGTAACGTCCCTGCAACCTGCATCTTCTGCCGCATGGTGGCGGAGCAGGAAGACAAAACAAACCTCATTCTGCTAAGAGCGAAACATAATTTCGCTGTCCTGAATTTGTATCCCTATACCAACGGTCACCTGATGATTGTGCCTTACAATCACGTTGCCACACTGGTCGATGCTCCCCCCGAAGTCTTAACCGAAATGATGGAACTAACCCGCTGCGCGGAAATCGCGCTGCGCAAGGTCTACAACCCACAAGGTGTCAACCTCGGCATGAATGTTGGGGAATGTGCTGGAGCAGGTGTGGCCGGCCATATTCATATGCACGTGTTGCCGCGCTGGTTTGGCGATTCCAATTTCATGACCGTCATTGGAGAAACTCGAGTCCATATTGAAGACATGCCCACTACGTGGAAACGGGTTCAAGATGCCCTTCAGGAAGCACTTCTCCTTCCCACCGGCTAATCACAACCGGAGCTACGCAATGGCCCAGAATGTTCACGCCGGTGCGGATCATGTCGATCACAGCATCAACCCCTAACAGTACCGGTAGCCCTTCCATGGGTAGGCCAAAGCTAACGAAGAGTGCCGACAGAATTACGAAATTGGCTCTGGGAATTCCAGCCACCCCTTTGCTGGTTAGTTTCAGAGTTAACAGAATCATGAACTGAGTCGCAACACTCAGATGCATACCTGCTGCTTGTGCCACGAAAAACGAAGCCATCGCCAAGTGCAGCGTGCTGCCCGCAAGGTTGAAGCTTAAGCCAAGCGGCATGACTAAACTCAGAATCGGTTTGGGAATCCCGAAGCGCTGCATGTTCTCCAAGGCCTTGGGTAATGCCGCGGCGCTGGATGTTGTGGCGAACGCAATCACAAACGGTTCCCTTGCTGCCTCAAAGAAGCGGCGAAGGGGAACTCTGAACAGCACTAATGCTCCGCCAAGAAACAGCACTGCGTAGGATATCTGAGCTATATAGGCGGTGACTACCAGCTTGCCCAATCCGAATAAAACACCAAATCCGTTACCTGCCACGGTAGATGCCATTGCGGCAAATATTGCGAAGGGAGCAAGGTACATTACAAATCCTGTGTATCGAAAAGCAATTGCCGCCAATGCTTCAGCAAAGTCCAAAATGGGCCGAGCCTTTTCGCCAATGGCATTCGCAGCGACGCCGAATAATAGGCAAAAGACGACAATCTGCAACACGTCCCCGCGGCCCATGGCATCGAAAATACTATTTGGAAACGTCTTTTCCAGCACTTCAGAAAACGATGGCGCCGCCACAGATGCGGCAGTGTTCGAACCAAGGGAAACTCCATCACCAGGCCGGATTAGCATCACCGAGCCCCAACCGATCAGCAATGCAATGGTGGTCATCACCTCGAAATAGAGGATAGTTTTCCAGCCAACGCGCCCCAGATGTTTCAAGCTTCCGGCGCTTCCAAAAGCGCTTACCAGAAGCCCGAACAGAATCGGTGCGATGATCGATTTGATCAGGCGTAGAAAAATGTTGCTGACCACCGCTAATTCCAGTGAAATTTGCGGAGCAGCTACTCCCATTCCAATGCCAAGCACCATGCTGATCAGCATCCATGAAGTAAGGGAAATGTTTTTCAGCATCCGCCTATCTTATGCTAAGTACATGTGGCCTTTTGCAAAACGATGGGTGGAACAAGTTGCGTGGTTCTATCCTGCTGTATTCCTGGCCGTCTCAGCAGCCTTTGGATTGCCGCAATTTTTAATTTCGCTATTGCCCGGTATGGAGCTGACCCGTTCTGAAATTTCGCGATTCGGGTGGATGACTGGTTCAATGGCGGCAAATGTGATTGCTCCGGCGGATGCCCCATCGTTTGGAATCGTCGTTGTTTCCGCAATTGTGGTGATGCTCATAGCCTTTTTCTTGCGCCGGTTCAATTCAACAATGGCCGGGATGGCGGCTGCTTTTTATGGCTTTGCCTTGAGCCAGAGTTTCATTGTGAACACATTACTGATGTACCGCAAAACTACGTTCGACCAAGCCGCTGGAGCATTGATCGGTTTTGGCTGCCTGACTCTTGGGCTCATCTGGTTATTGGATGGATTCCCATCGAACAGGCTGGGGCGATTCGGTTGGCTTGCATTTGGGCTACTGCTTCCAGTGGCTTTGGTGGCGAGCCAATTCGCACGAGGTCCTCGTCGAACTACCTGGCGCTATTTTGCTATGGAGTTAGCTCTGCCGGTATGTGCGGCCATCCTCGCAAGTTTGGTTCGGCATAGCGTGCAACCTCATCCGAGGTTTGAGCGGATTCTCTTTGGCTTGGGGATGAGCGCGTTGTTATGGGGTAGCGCGGACTATGTGGGGAAGCTGCAGGCAGCGGCGAAAGAACCGAATCGCGAAAGCCAATTGGCGGCTTTGCCCGCACCTAAAATAGATGCTCCTTACGAGACTACGTTCTTTCAGAAAGGCGTCAGTTTTACAGCCGAGTTTCCAGTTCCTTATGGCGAACCCACATCGCGGCGAATGCTGGAAGCCTTGCCGCAGTTCGGCGTCAATGCCATAGCCTTGATCCCCTATGGACGGCTGCGGCGCGATCGCAGCCTTGAAAGTGACATCGGCTTGGAGATTCTAACCCGGCAGGCCCATCAGCAGGGAATGCGTGTTTTGATGAAGCCTCATACGCGAAAGCCCAGCGAGCAGGACTTGCCCAAACCAGAAGATGTTGCCGCTTGGTTCAGGAATCACCGGGCGTTTATTCTTGATTACGCGAAATTCGCTGAGCGGACGCATGCCGATCTGTTCTGCGTGGGGACTGAGTTCGGATGGCTGTCGCGTTACGAATCCGAGTGGCGCTTCTTAATTGGCGAAGTGCGCAAGGTTTACCGAGGGCCGCTTGTGTATGCTCCCAATCATGGTCCCGAGTTCGAAAACGTGCAGTTTTGGGATGCGTTGGATTACATCGGGGTCGACAACTACTATCCACTTGGTGACGATTACTCGGCGGCCAAAGTTCTGGAGAGCGTTGAAAAGGTGCAAAGCCGTTTTCAAAAACCTGTTGTGTTTACCGAGGCTGGATTTTCGGCCGCAGTTGGAGCGCATAAAGAACCTTGGGCAGACGAGACCAACTATCCACTATCGCTTCAAGTCCAAGAGCGTTGTTACGAAGCCTTGCTTAAGACCTTTTATTCAAAGCCATGGTTTCATGGATTTTATTGGTGGAAGGTGGGAACCAACGGCTACGGTGGTCCGCAAAACAATTCCATGACTCCATGGCGAAAACCGGCAATGGAAATTTTGAAACGTTATTATGTTAGCCCTACGCGCTGATTTCCTGCTACAAATAATAAATGCCTTCCACTGCAGAAACCGCCAAAGCACTTCGCGCCGCACTTGATGCAGCCAGGGCACGAATGGCCACCTGGACTGATGCGCATGCGACTGAGAGGTGGCGTGGGCCAGGGACGTGGTCTCGTAAGGAAATTTTGGGCCATCTGGTGGATTCAGCAGCGAACAATCATCAACGCTTTGTGCGCGCAGCCATTGATGGCGAATATTCCGGACCGGGTTATCAACAGGAGGATTGGAATGCCACGGCTTGCTATCAGACCTTTCGGTGGAGCACCTTGTTGACACTTTGGACGAGCTACAACTTACTGTTGGCACATGTACTGGAGAATCTACCACCGGAAAAGGCTTCGGCCGTTTGTTTGATCGCGGAGAACCCACCGGTGATCCTTCAATTTTTGGCAGAGGATTATGTGGCGCACATGAAACATCATTTGGATCAAATTTTTTCCGCTTAAGATCGATAGGCTTTGCGTAACACTCCTCTTGCAGAAAGTGTAATCGAATGGATCACCCCCCAAAGCGAACTATTACAGATACAGTCCTATGCTAGTTCTGCTAACTCATTACGATTGATAGCGGTAGGGTTGATGAAAATAGTGATCCGCGAAGTCTGAATGGTTGTGATCGGCAAACATATTACAAACAGGTTTGCTTTCCAAATCAAAAACAATCCTGTGGAAACCAATGGCGTCAGGACAGATCCAAGTTTCGTCGTGCTCCGTATGGAATTGCAGGAGACAACCAAAATGGACAATGTGAATGTGACGAAAGTGAAGGCAATTTATGAAGCCTTCGGACGTGGTGACGTTTCAGCAATTCTTAGCGAACTTGCAGCGGATGTGAGTTGGGAATTTGAAGGCCCAAGCCAGATTCCATACACGGGTTCACGCCATGGAGTGGAACAAGTGGTGGGATTCTTTGAGGGAATCGCTGCTTCTGAACAAGATCAGAAGTTGGTGATGAATCAATACTTAGTGGATGGGAATTCGGTTGTAAGTTTGGGGCGGTATAGCGGTGCGGTGAAGGCAACTGGAAAGTTTTTTACAACGCCTGTGGCTCATGTTTGGGAATTTCGTGATGGCAAGGTCGCCCGTTGGACCAACTACGTAAACACAGCTGCGCGGCTAGAAGCTTGTTCATAGCCTGCTCGGGACAAGATACCAAATTTGCGGGCGGTGGATAGCTACGCACCCAACCTAGCCTCGTAAGGGACGACTTCACCGAGTTCCAAATTCCGGCGGAGGATGCGCATGTACATCGCCCAGCAACAGTTGGAGACCCGATAGTGTGCTGACGCCTCCTTCCATCCAGAATGATAAAAATCAACGGTGGTCACTCCGTCTTTTTCCTCGAGATCGAAACCCACCCGAGTATCGAGCCAGTCATCCATTGCCTGTGTCATCGTCCACTCAAATGCCAGCCCTGTCTGGCAACGTGTCACGGTTCCGCGCCAATGGTACTCGGCTCCGAACCAGAGGTCGTAGGTCTCGCCTAACGCAACTTTGCCACCGGAGCGCTTTGTCCACCAGCAATCCAGGCCCTGGGGCGAAGTCATCATTTCGAAGACCCGTTCCGTAGTGGCACGGATCGGAAAGCGGAGCAAAATATCGGCCACGGATTCACCTCACACGTCGCTGCCCAAAGTTCGATTGTGCCAAGCCCTGGGCTTGGATTTCAGTTTAGCTAAGACTTACTTGTTTTGGGTAAGGCTGCGCACCCGAATCTGCAGGGATCGATCCGAAGCCAGCCGTTAGGAGGCAGCCGCTTCCAAACTCTTCAGTTTGGCAGCCAATGTTGTGCGCTTCAACCCAAGGATATCCGCCGCACGCTTCTTATTTCCTTGAGTCCGGCGCAAAGCCTGATCGATGAGTTCCCTTTCAAGGCGATTCACCATTGCTTCAAAATCAATATTGACTCCGTCCAAACTGATGTTTGAAGCATCGGTGATTGGAACCGAGTTGGTAGAATTACCGATGGCGAAATCACTTGATATTAGAAGATTCCTATCCCCACTCAGCGTGATTGCCCGGTCGACTGCATTTTCCAATTGCCTTACATTTCCCGGCCAATGGTAATTCATCAGGTGTTCTAGCGCCTCGCGGGTCACATTTTTTAGCGGCATTTCTTCCTGTTCTGAGATCTTATTCAGGAAATGTTCGACCAATAGAGGAATGTCGTCCAACCGGTCTCGCAATGCAGGTAGTTTCACCGGAACCACGTTGAGCCTGTAGAACAGGTCTTCCCTAAATTTTCCTTCCCGGCAGCGTACCTCTAGGTCGACGTTTGTGGCAGCAATTACCCTGACGTCCACTTTGTGAATTTCTGAACTGCCAAGCCTTTGAATTTCCTTTTCCTGCAACACCCGCAGTAGTTTTGCTTGGGTCTCCAGCGGCATGTCGCCGATTTCATCCAGAAAGATAGTGCTCTTGTCCGCTTGTTCAAATCGGCCGGCTCTGCCCTGTGCCGCACCAGTGAATGCGCCCTTGGTATGGCCAAATAGCTCCGATTCGAGCAAAGCTTCAGGTAGAGCAGTACAATTCACTGCAACCATCGGAAGTTTCCCTCGCGGACTGGCCAAATGCAATGCTTTAGCGACAATTTCTTTACCTGTGCCAGTCTCTCCGGTGATTAGGACCGTGCTACGGCGCAGAGCGAGTAGCCTGACCGTCGCCGCCAGTTGCTCCATGGGAGGACTATTCCCGACAAGGAATCGACGCCACGGTTCGTCAACCCTTTGTGTTTGAAATTGCTGGATCGGCTCTGAACAAATTGTATCTGAGGAGAGTTTTTGCGCAGCAGCGCCGATCCAGTGTGCCAACTCGTCAGCAGGAACATGCTCTGGATAAGCCATGTAGTGAAATATCCCGTGCTTGACGAGTTCAACAGCCTCTCTTACGGATCCTTCAGGATTCCAAACTAGTATTAAAGCACCGGGTGATGCTTCACGAATTGCGTCCAGAATAAGTTCTGGTTTTTCGCGAAGGCCTGGAAGTTCGACGAAAACGACATCGATCGCTTCGTGCAAAGCCTCGAAGCAGTTAACCAGAGTCACTTCGGAACCAGGCAGCTTTGCTTTGAGACAATCCACATCTCTGTTCCCAGTGCTTTCAGCCACTAGCCAGAAAACACGCAGCGAAGTTGTGATTTGCCTCGTCATTAATTCGCCCTTCATTCGCCTCATAATTACCATCGTCTCGACACTCTTTCGCCATTACGCCAGATTTATCCGATGCTGATCAGATGGGGGATATAATGCGCTGGGAGTCGTCCAGCTATACTAAGCTGATGAAGCTACTCTTACTCCTATCCACCTTTGCACTCGCCTTCACTTTCGCCCAACCTGCAGCCGGACCGAAGAAACTAACGCCCGAAGAGTTGAAGCAGATGATCGATTCCAAACAGAAGTTTTTCTTCCTAGATGTTCGCGAAGCGAACGAACTGGAGGAAAGAGGGACCATCAAAGGATATGTGAATATCCCTTTGAGCCAGTTGGAATCACGAGCCAGTGAAATACCTCGGGATGTGGCTATTGTTAGTGCGTGTGCCCGCGGTAAGCGCGCCGCAACAGCTGCAGCGATCCTGGAAAAGCAAGGATTCAAGCAAATCACACTTTGCGCCATGGAAGAGTATAAGGCCAAGGGCTACGATCTGATTTATCCTAAGGCGAAATAACTGCGGAAGCGATCTACAAGTAGCGCTTGTAATCTGACCAGAATTGATTTATTATCCAGTCATGGCAAGTAGCGCTACGAAGACTGCTTTGGTGAACCTTCAAGACGCAAAGACTCAGTTCTCCCGCTACATTGACCGGGTTGAACAGGGTGAAGTGGTCATTGTGTGCCGGCATAACAAACCTGTGGCTGAACTGCGCCCAATAGCCAAGAAGCTAGTTTCAGCTCCGCGCGAGCCGGGTTTGTGGAAAGGCCAGATCAGTTGGAATGAGGGTGCATTTGCCCCGATGGACGGTCCGGAATTGTCTGATTTTGATGGCCCTCTGTTTCCTGGCAAGCCATGAAGTACCTGCTTGATACCTGTACTTTTCTTTGGTTTATGGAGGACTCTCCGGTTTTGACCGCAACCGCAAAGAAGGCGATTATCGACCCAGAAAATGAAGTTTATCTGAGCGCTGTATCTGGTTGGGAGATAGGTCGTAAATATGCGAAAGGAGACCTGAAACTCCCCAAACGGCCGGAAGTGTTACTGCCTGAAATGCGCGAAAGAACAAACATCCTTTCTCTGCCGCTCAGCGAACTAGAGGCGATTTCGGCGGAGAAACTGCCGTTGATTCATAAGGATCCGTTCGACAGGATGTTGATCTCGCAAGCCATTTTGAATGGGATGACACTAGTCACTTCTGATGGGGTTTTCGGCGGGTACACCGTGTCGCTGCTTTGGTAGATGAAGTTACTCACTGCGAAGCGCGGTCATAGGATCCACTTTCGACGCGCGATATGCAGGGATCGCACTGGCAATCACGGACACGCTACTCAGCAACAATGCCCCTGTGATTAGAACAGCAGGATCGCGCGAATCGCCTTTCGCCCATTGTGCGACGATTTTGCTCATTCCAAGGCTCATCGCCAAACCCAATAGGATCCCGCCCCCCACGCTCCACGCCATCGATTGCAGCACGATTCGCGTTATGTGCGAACGCTCTGCGCCTAACGCCATGCGTATGCCAAACTCGTTGGTGCGCTGCGCCACTGTGTAGGAAACCACGCTATACAAACCCACTGCTGCCAGGGCCAAGGCCAACCCGCTGAACACTCCAAAGACCGCCGCTGCCAAACGTTCTTGTTGCCACTCCTGCTCTTCGGAGATCCAGGTCTCCAGATCACCCGTCACATTCGCGCTCTGTTGATCGGCGTTGATGGCTGTCAGCTGCTTGCGGACCGTGCGAAGCATCGTCAGCGGAGGAACCTCGGTTCTGACCAGGATCTGTGTCCCCCACCACATGTGGAGTGAATACGGCACAAAAACCGCTGGGGTGATGGGCCGGGAGAGACCGTCGTTCTTCGAATCCTCAACTACTCCAACGATCTGTAACCAGGAGTTTCGCATCTTCTCCGGCGAAACTGCTCCTGGCGAATCCTCCCCAAGCAGACTCAACTGGATCGATTGGCCAATAGCGCCGCTCTCGTTCGTAAAATAGCGTTGGGCCATAGTCTTGTTAATGACAGCAAGGTGGCTTGCATTGTGGTTCTCTTTGTCATCCCAGATTCGTCCTTGCAGCAAAGGTACTCGAAGAATTGCGAAGTACTCGGGACTGATCATGTTGACCGACGCCATCTGTTGTTCGGCTTCCGATGATGGCTTACCCAGAATCTGAAACTTCTGACGCCAGCCACTGCGCGGCGGAGTTGCGTTGGTTGAAATCGCAGCCATGTTCACACCAGGTGTTTCCGCCACCTTGTTTCGCAATTGCTCAAAATAGGACACACGCGAAGCCCAAGTTTTGTGAGAGTTTTCCTGCAGCGGAATTCCAACTGACATCACCTTATGGGGATCGTAACCCAATGGCGTGTGGATAAGCCGAAAGAACCCCTTCATGGCAGTGCCTGCCCCGGCCAGTAGCACTAGCGTTAAGCCAACTTGCAACGTGATCAGTGCATTGTGTGTGCTGCGTCCGCGGACGCTTCCAGTTGCGCGTTTGGTATTCGATACAATCACATTGCTTAATTGCATTCGCGACAATTGCAAAGCGGGCCACAATCCGAAAAGCAGAACGGTAGCCAAAGCCACCACTGCGCTGAACAACAGCACAGGCAGATTAATCTGAATCACTACTTCTGGAGCAAACGCATGCTGTGGTAACACCGTTTTGATGCCGGACAAAATGCCATAAGATGCCAGTGCTCCAAACACAACACCCAACACCGCTAGCAGAATTGATTCCGTCAGCAACTGACGTACAATGCGTCCGGTGCCCGCGCCCACGGCGGCGCGCACAGCGAGTTCGTGCTGGCGGGCTGTGCCTTGCGCCATAAGCAGGATGGAGACATTTCCGCATCCGATTGTCAAAAGAAGGGCCACTGCTCCGAATAGGAGAAACAAGATCCCAGACATCCTTCTGCTGACCCATGCGTTGAGATCCTCAACGTTGATTTTGAAGTTCTCTGGAAAGCGCTTTGGCGCATCCTTTGCGAACTGTTCCACCAGCGTCTGTAGCGCTGCGTTTGCAGACTGCTGGGATACGCCGGGTTTTAGCCGGAAGTCCACAATGCAATAGTGATCCGGATCGGAAATCATCTTCAGTGGTAGGTACACGTCGGCGTTGTACCAGCGGAATCGCGGAGCGGCCACACCCACTATGGAGTAAGTCTTTCGGTCAAGTTGCAGATTCTTGCCAACCGCATCTGGATCGGAGCCTAGATGTTCCTGCCAGAACTTGAAGGAGACCAGCACTACGGGTTGAGGGTCCTGGCCATCAACGGCATCTGAGGGCAACAACCCTCTTCCCATCGCTGCCGGCACGCCAAGATCAATGAATCCGGTGGAGATGAGGCCAATGACATGGACGTTTTCCGGCAACTCCCGGGCCGTAAGCGTCATGGCATGGTAGTCCATGGCCAGAACACTTTCGATGATATTCAACTGCCGCAGCTGCTGGATCTGCGGGATGTTCAATCGGATTTCGTCGGTGGAAGTGGATTTGGTTGTGGCAGTGAGCCGCAGGATTCCGTCGGCTGCCCGAAATGGATATGGGTTGATTAGCGCGGCGTAAATCACACTGAAGACTGCGGTGGTGGCCCCAATGCCGAGGGCCAGAGAGATGACTGCGGTGAAGGTGAATCCTGGACTCTTGATGAGCTGCCGCGCTGCATAGCGCATGTCGTTAATCAGGGAATTCATTGGAATTTACGCCAACCATGATGACACGAATTTCAAACGCCTGACTCCCATACAACGATCAGTGGGTATGAGAGGTGATCTCTCGGCGGTACATCAGGCCAAGCTTTGGCAAAATCAACGGCTACTTTTTTAGGACACTATATTTGGTAGCCGCATCCTCAAACTTGAATCCCAGAGTGTTTGGAGTGATGGAAACTTCCGTTGACAGCTTAAATGGATAAGTGCCCCCGCTTGGAAATGTCAATTCCACAAAGAAGGCCGTAAACCCTTTTGCAGGCGCTGCCACTTTCCCAACATAACTTCCATCCTGCTGCGACGTCAACGGAGTTGCACGATAGGCTTTGCCGATTACATCTAGGCGGAAATCACGAGCGTCGGGATTCGTCGCCTGCCATAAAGTTACGGCGCTGGGCTTGTCCATTGTCTTCACTGTGAGCGTCCCATCCTTCGCTTTGTTCCAGCTAAATCGGGGTCGCGGCTTGTTCGCCAATACAGCTTCATAGAAAGCTGTCAAGCTCTCCAAGGCATCACTTCCCGCCAAATTATGCTTTGCATTGGGAACATAGCGAATGTGTTTTTCTTCCTGCAGACTGTCGTAATAGAACTGCGAATTGTCTGGAAGAAAGAACTCATCGCCGGAAGCGTTGATCAGAAACTTCGGCATTTTCAGAGACGCTCTATTGCGATAGTTGAACGGATCTTCAATCTGAAGAACGGCTCTGTATTCCGGAGTTCCTATCTTGTGAGGGAACAGTCCGTGATTCACGTAGTCTTTTAACGACGGTGCAAAGAATCCGTACACCTCAAAATGATGGCGCGTGATCGCTTCGCTATTCAAAGCGTCAATCACCATAGGAGCGATTGCCACAACTCGGGGATCGACGGCACCCACAAGCCATGTTGTCCAGCCACGCTTGGATCCGCCGGCTACGACGAAGCGCTCCACCTTAGTGCCACCGCCTGCAGGGCTGGCAGTAAATTCCTGAATGGCATCCATTGCACGCACTCCGCTTTTCACCATCGCCAGACGGACTAACCAAGTGTCATCTTTAGTTTCAAAATGCCTCACGCGGCTGTAGGCAATCAGGTCGTCTTCCTTGCGGCCAACTTGCTTTGAATCGTTGAAATGCAATGGTTGGTTAGGGACCATCCCCAACTCAGCAACAATCGTTCCAGTATCCAGAGCCATGCGCGTAACCCGCGCCGAAGCCGATTTCGGTGCGGGGTCAAGGTTACTGCCCGACCCTATGAAAAGGAAGCCGGACCCTTTTACCTTGACTAAGTCAGGTTTGACGATCGTTAACCAATGCTTCCACACTGGTTTATCCACTTCAGCTGCGGTGCGCCATGTTTGGGAAGTAAGTTCCAGCACGTAGGCCTTGTAACCTTCGCCGGGAAGTGTGCTTAATAGTTTCCAGCCATAGACGGAATCTTTCCGGGCAACATAACGATCAAGCGCCTGGGTGCTTGGTTGTGCCACCACTATAGCTGCAAGAAAGCTAACCTGTACTATGAAGGGAATTTTCATTGTTCAACTCTACTAAAAAGTCAGCCGCATTCCTAGCTGAACTTGGCGCGCCGGTCTGGCAGAGTCCACCAACCCAAATCCTGGACCTTCAAAAACGTGATTCGGCACTCCAAAGTTCGGATGGTTTGGCAGGTTGAAAAACTCCCCACGGAATTGAAGCAGGGCTTGCTCCTTAATGCGGAAGACCCGAATGATTGACATGTTCAAGGTGAAGATGCCCGGGGCTCGCACTAGTCCAACGCCTTGGTTCCCAAACTGATTGATAGCCGGTTGGCGGAACGCATCGGTATCAAAATAACGGCTCAGACTTCGTTGTCCAGCGTCCAGATTCGGATCGCGAATTACATCTGCCCGCTGTGCTCCAGATGAGAAAGCAAACGTGTTGTTTGTGGTTGTCTGCACGGTAGCAGGTGCGCCGGTTTGGGCAGTCATCACGGCACCCAATTGCCAACCGCCAACGACATTCCGCAAAGGATGATCCGACAGGAATCGACGGCCTGCTCCAACGGGAATTTGATAGACAGAGCTGAAAGTCAGGCGATGGCGAATATCATTTGAGGATGGCCCGTAATCCGCCCGCCGATTGTAGTGGTTGGAATAAGCCGCACCAAGCTCACCGAATTTGGTTCCAGCACCCGAGCCGGAATTGTCAGTGAACTTAGACCAGGTGTAAGTTGAAAGAACGCTGATTCCTTTTGAAAATCGCTTTTGCAGCTTAGCGGTGCCAGCATGATAGGCGGAGACACCGAAACTAGGAGCCAGAATAGTTACGTTGGTGAACTGTGGAAATGGTCTGTTTCTTTGTTGCGCCGACGGTCCTAGCAACTCGGGACGGATCTGGTTGATGTTCATATTGGCCCCCGGTAACTTACGAGAGAGATTGCCCAGGTAACCCATTTCAAAAAGCACGGACCCAGGCAGTTCCTGCTGCATAAACAAGTTGTACTGCCCGGAGTAACCACTCCGACGGCTTGGATCAAGAAAAGTAACTGCAGTGGTTGCTGTAAGCCCAACTTTCACTGCCCCAAAACTGTCATCTAATACTGGAGAGGTTAGCCTGACAATGGGCAATCCTCCGGCCAATGTGTAGGGGACGGAAGCGGTATTGTCCTGCACCACAAGTGATGAGGATTCTGAAAAACCAAGCGTCGCCGCGTTGGCAACGGTTCCGTCAAAGGGATGCGAAAAGAAGAATCCCATTCCTCCGCGCACCACTGTTTTTGTGAGTCCAAAAGGCTTCCAGGCAAATCCAGCACGCGGACCGAAATTATTCAAATCAGCGCGATACGGTGACGTTGGCCAGCCGTTCAGGCCAGCAAACTTCACCACCCCTGGTGTGCCGGATGCAGGGTTCAGGGCGTTGGCATCAAACGAATTGAATCGATGTGCCGCGTCGTTTACAGGAGTGTCGGCCTCCCAACGCAAACCTAAGTTCAGAGTAAGTCCTGGACGAATACTCCAATCATCCTGAACGAATCCTGCCAAATAGTGTGACTTGCGATCCAGCACAGGAGTCTGCTGCTGATCGAAAGCTGACAGTGCCCCCAACAACATGGTTGCAATTGCATTGCCGCTTAGAGTGTTGCCTGTTATTCCAGTTAGTCCACGGTTGAATGTGTACTTACCCGAGATGCTGGCAAGGTTGATTTCATGGTTCATGGAAGGCCGCCATTCACCGCCCAGTTTCCAGGTGTGCCGCCCATTCACGATGGTAATGTTGTCCAGTAGATGATATTGCTGGATGGGAAATTGCTGCCGGTCCTGAGTAGTCGCGTTCCCCAAATTGGTGTATCCGGAGGCGATGACAGAAGGAAACGCAGCGTCGGAAACGCCTTTCAGCCCAAGCTTAGTGGGCCACCCTTGACCCAAACCCTTGGAATGCGTACGGAAGTATCGACGCGCATAGTTGAATCGCAGATCGTTCACCGTGTTGGGATTCACAATCCGAGTCCAGGTGGCGTAGGTGTATTTCTGGCTGGCTTCGGTATCGTTGATGGTATCTGCAGCAGGAATTGGAAACACGCTGCGCTGGGCGTTATCGTCGTTATTGAATAGATAACGGAAAGTAAGTTTGTCGTTGTTTCTAAGGTTGTGGTCAACCTTGCCAATCACATTGTTGCGCGTGAAGGCATTCACGTCGCTGGCTCGAAAATTGTTGACCCCAGTAACATCATCGGCAATCCTGTTCGCAGGCGGATACAGCACAACAAGGTTGCGGCCTACCGCGTCGAAACGGCTACTAGGAATCCGATTGCCTGCGAACGGTGTGCGAGCCTGATTGGCGGTGGTGAAGGGATCGTAAATCGGATAGAGAATTTTCCGGGCAGTAAAGGTCTGCGAAAAATCTCCGATTCGTTCCAAGGCACTTGGTACTGTCAACGAACGGATGGACCCATCACGGCGGCGCGATCCTTCATAGGCGAAAAAGAAAAACGTTTTGTCGCGTCGAATTGGACCTCCAATGGTGCCCCCAAAAACGTTGTAACGCAAGGAGGGCTTTTCTTTTGTAGTCACACCGTTTGCATTCAAGACGATTGGTGAAAAGAAATTCGGAGCATCGAATTTCTGGTTTCGTACATATTCCGAAAGCGTGCCCTTGAACTTATTCGTGCCGCTTTTAGTTGTGGCAATCACCACGCCCCCAGCCGATCCACCGTACTCTGCTGAAAAACCGTTGCTGATCACCTTCACTTCCTGCAAGGTGTCCACGGGCGGATCAACATCCATTTGCCCTGTGCCTACTCGCATATTCTGAGCACTGGCACCGTCAATAAAAAAGGACTGGCTCTGCATCCGTCCGCCAGCCAAACTGAAGTTCGGTTTTGATCCGCCGTCATAACCGTTGAACACAGCCGCACCCACCATTTCAATGACGTTCATGGAGCGGCGGTCACCCAGCGGCATGTCTTCAATGCTCTTCGATTCGATCAACTGACTGGCTTCCGAGGTTCGGGTTTCAAGCAGCGAAGAGTTGGCGGCAACTGTTACTGTTTCATTCAGAGTTCCAACTTCCATGCGGATATTCAATTCCAATGTCTGGCCAGTGGTGATCACAACACCCGTTTCCTGATGACGATGAAATCCGCCAATTTCCGCAGTAACAAGATATTTGCCGATGGGCAAAGGACGAATTGAAAAATAGCCTGCTTCGTTGGAATGGACTGTGAGTTTTCCTCCGGTGGCGGCGTTGATGGCACTGACCTCCACCTTGGCCATAACAGCACCTTGCGTATCGGTGATTAAACCGCTAAGGGTACCTTCGGTTGATTGCGCGGACAATGCCGCTGCGGCGAAAGATAATAAGAGCAACCACATATCAAATCTCAAAAAGGAACAAACCAAGAATATATCAATTGAAGTGCTCAGTCTATGCGGCTTCGCCTTCTTTAGACTGGTGTTTCCACAACTCTTGAAACTCGCTCGAATCCCGCAGTAGTTCCTCAAAAGTTCCCTCGGCTACCACGCGACCTTGCCGCAACACATACACATAATCAAAGTGGCGCAACAAGTGCAAACGGTGCAGTGCGGAGATCATCACTTTGTCTTTGAACGCCTCGAATAAGTGCTCATAGATAGCCGCTTCTGTTTTCGGATCCACGCTGCTGGTGGGTTCATCCAGCAACACCACTTGGCTATCACGAGCCGCCAAAATTCCTCGTGCCAAGGCCAGCCGTTGCTTCTGTCCGCCAGAAAGATTCACGCCTTTTTCCTGAATGTTTGACGCGAGTCCCTTGGGCAATTGTGCGATCACTTCGCTGAAGTGCGCCTGCCTGCATACTACCTGAATTTCTTCCAGCGCAATGGGCAAATCCAGAGTGACGTTGTAGGAAATGGTATTTTCAAAAATCTCTGGTTCTTGGGGAAACAGTGTTACTGTTTCATTCAGTGCATCCAAACCATAGCGCTTGCCATCAACCGTAAATTCACAGCCGGGTTCAGGGTCATAAAGTCCTCGTAGCAACGCCAAAAGAGTACTCTTCCCACACCCGCTTTCTCCGATGAAGGCAACTCGTTTACCACGTTCCAGGTTCAGTCGTAAGTCATGCAGGCTTTGCGGGGCATGGCGATCATCATAGGTTTGCCGGTGCGAAAAGTTCAACTTAGAAAGGACCATGGTGCGCCAACCAAAAGGAAGTTCCTCGGTATCGTCAGACCGATGTTGCGCATCGTAGGCTTCAGCAATACTGCTGGCCGTCTGCACGTCCGTGTTGTATTGAATGATCTGCGTGTATTGCCAGGCCACGTCATGAAAGACGCTTGTGAACTGCGTAACGTAAGCCAGAAGAGTCACAAGACCACCGACATAGAAAACTTGCCCAGGCAGCCAATGTTCATAAACATATCCCACGGTTATCACGCAGTAAGTAATGGTCACCAGAGTATCGGCCACAAACCATTTCCATTCGTTGATCAGAATATTGCGGCGAAACGGAGGCAGCAGCAGACCTACTTTAGCTAGCAGTCCGTTTTCCATGCTGCGTTCCAAACGTAGAGTAACAACGGTCATGATGTTGGAAAGACTATCGAACAAGGTTGCTGAGATGACATGTTCGCCATCATTCACTTCTTCTTGCGATTTGATCAGCGGCTTGTCGAATTTGAAAATCACCCAAACGGTAAGCAATCCAAGTGCGGCACCCACGGCTCCAAATCGCGGCGAAAAATAAATCATTGCCACAAAGGAGATCACGAATTTCGTTAAGGCATGAATGTACATAAATCCGCCGTCGAAGAAATGTTTCAAAGCTTCGTAGGCTTTGCGGATGCGGTTGATAGTGGCACCGCTGTGGTGATCCTGATGCCATTTCACAGGCAGCCTCAATGCTTGATGGTAGCGTTCCTGAAGAAAATTCCGGCTCAGGTCAAACGCCAACTTCCGTTCCATCACACGCGCGGGACCGTGGAACGCCCACTCCAAAAGCTTCAAGCCGAGGAAGCCTGCTGCATACAACAAAGTGTTGTTTGGAATCTGTTCTGGCGCCTTTTGAATACTGTTGATAAACCAACCGTGCAACACCGGGTTTATGGATGCCGCAAGATTCGCACCAACAAAAAGCAAATAGACCAGTATGTAGCGTTTGCGATCCTGCCTTGCATAGCGCCATGCGGTGCGCAACAACGTAATGTATGGGTTGCCTTGCTTCACTTCTTCAATGACTCCGCATTTCAGTCACTGCGTCGCGATAAGCAGCCACTAATCGCCGGGTGATTACCGCCATGTCCCAGTTACTGACAACCTCTGCCCGGGCGCGCGTAGCCATTTGAGCCGCCGTTGCGGGATTGTCCAGCAGAGCCAACGTCTTTTCTGCAAAATCACTTGGATCATCAGCCAATGCGCAAATTTCACCATGCTGTTCCGTTAGTCCCTCGGCTCCAACCACAGTGGAGACCACAGGAATCCCAGCCGCAAAAGCTTCGAGCAACTTCACCCTCACGCCGGATCCTGACATGATAGGACAGATAAATACAGCATACTCGCCTAGAGCCACGCGCACGTCTTCCACAAACCCGACTAACTCAATATTGGCAATATCCGGAAGCGAGTGGCGCGGCGGAGCATCACTGCCAATTAGGATCAACCGAACTGCTGGCCGCTGTTGCAGGATGATCGGAAATACATGCTGAAGAAACCAGTCCAGAGCTTCGACGTTGGGAATATGCCGAAAGCTTCCCAGGAACAGCAGTGTATCAGGAACACGTCCGTCCGGCTTAAACGTATAGCGGGCTGTGTTGATGCCGGCGCGCAATCCAGCCTGCATGATCGGCTCCAACTTCGGCAAAAAACCAGCCAGATATTTTTTGTTGGCCTCGCTGCACATCTGAATGCGATCCACTTTCGGCAGCATCTGCAACTCGTACTTCAAAGCGCGCAAATATTCAAATCCAGGAGTAGCAATTTTCAGCGGGTTCTTGATTTTCTGAATTGCACGGCCCACCGATTGAAAGTACACATCATGTTCAAAAAGGATGCTTGGAATCTTTCGAAATCCCCGGGCATACTGACCCATGTTGGTATATTCAATCTGGAAAACATCAATCTGATCTACAAAGATCTTGCGGTCAAGCAACCAATCCAAATCACGATTGGCGAACTCGCGCACAGCATAGGGTTCAATACTGCCTAATTGCCGAATGCGTCCGGTCATCCGCATCAGATATTCGGTGGATGCACAGAGCCGGTCCATTTCTTCGTGTGTGTGAATCTGCCAATCTTCATCGAGGAGTGCCACTAAGTGCAGACGGCAAAGCTTCACCAATTCATGAATGGTCTGGTACATGAAAACGCCGCCACCGTGAATCGGAGGGCAGATGGGATATGGCGTTAGAAACAGAACGTTCAACGGCTCAGGCTTCACTGGCAAAGCGATGAACGTGTCGCGGAAGTGGCCACCCCTGGGACGGCGGAATGCTTCAGTGTCATTCACAACAGCCAGATTGCGAGCTTGTTTACGACTGGCCGCTACTTCCGGCAACTGCTTAACGCCATTCCATAAGTCACGCAGAAATGGCCCGCGGTCCCTATTCCCAGATAGCGCACTAACAATTGAGTTGCCCACTACGAAGAGGAAGTGCCCCGCCAAGCGGCGCGGCTCATGAATGTTCTTCCAAACCCATAGCAGAGCATTCTTCCGCACTACGCGGTCAATGTAAGTACGATCGAATTTCTTGCCGATGGTTCCGCGATGTTCGTGATAGACGATGCTTGCCGGTTCATACATGCATTTCCAACCACGCTTCCATGCCATGTATCCAATGTCGGTATCTTCGTAATAGAAAGGCTGTAGAATTTCGTCGAACCCGCCAAGCTCCAAAAACTTCCGTTTATCAAAGGCGCAAGAGCCGCCGCCTCCATAAAAGCAAGGGAATAATTGCTTCACCTTGTGATCAATCCGATGGCCAACCCACAACCGGCCATTGTCCCACCAACCTTCTGTAAGCCCGGTTTCTTCCCTCACTTTCTCTGGATTGCTAAGGAAAATCTGGCAACTTACGGCGAAGACCTTTTCGTCGGTGAACCCATCCAGAAGCGGTTGCAAAAATTCTTCTTCCACACGCATGTCACTATTCAGAAGCACAACAACATCATTTTTGGCGTGCCGGAAACCAGCGTTAGAACCTCCACCGAAACCCAGGTTTTGCGGCAAGGCCAACACGTTCACCTGCGGAAACCGCGCTGCGAGAAATGCAGCACTGCCATCTTCAGAGCCATTGTCAACCACCAGAATTTCGTTGTCGGGATTGCCAGCCATTGCAGCAAGCAGCGGTGGAATATATTTTTCCAGTAAGTCGCGCCCATTCCAATTGGGAATCACTATAGTGGCTGCTGATGCGTTGGGACGTACCTCTGGTTTCAGCGTAGGCTGAGTGCCAAGCCTGTGCAGCAAGTCGGCAATCCATAGCCATAACAATGCAATTGCTGCCAGCACCGGAGCCGCCACAATCACCGGAATCGCCAGAAATAGGCGAAGAAGCGTCTTCATGTCTTATTTGAAATGCGGGCCAAATCCGAACTTACGGCCCAACTTGATCCACTTACTCTGCTCTG
>JAYUSZ010000393.1:0-3073 GCA_043755435.1 Bryobacterales bacterium
GTGTAAGAATACCCGAAGTCAATTCCCTTGGCGAATCTTCTGTTCGCGGTCACTTGTAGCGAATGGTAATTCGAGCTGCCAGCCCACTCCAGTTGATTGATGTCGTTGTACCCCAGCATCGGCCGCAGGAATGAGGCAGGAAGTGGCACTCTCGTGTTCGTCGGATCGGCGTTTTTAGGATTGAAGTTCGCCCCCAGAGGAATGGGATTCAGATTCCGGCTCCACAATAAATTACGGCCAAGATTACCCACATAGCCCACATCCAAAATAATCCCCTTGCCAATGTCCTGCTGTACGGAGAACGATAAATTGATGGCTTTCGTATTCTTAGGCGAAGACTCAAGGGCGGTGACGGCTTGTGGAAACTCCAAGCCGTCGGCGGATAGCAGACCCGCGAATGTGCCATAGAAGATGGTGGGTGTGGAGATGATCGGAACTGAGACGCCAGGCCCCGTGGATCCGTCGTTGCGGTTGAAGAATAGGCCGACACCTCCGCGAATCGCTGTCTTTCCACGGCCGAAAGGATCATAGGCGAAGCCGATGCGCGGAGCCGGAGACACGCTTGGAGTATTGTACAGGCCGGGCGGATATTTCGTATTCAAAGCGGGTACCACCATCCCGTTTGCGAACTTTCCGCTGCCAGGTGCAATGGCTCCGATCGCCGCTGCCGGATATACCGCCCCCGTAGCTGGGTTCACGCCCACCCGCCTTCCGCCAACCATGGCAGGCGTTATCAATTTGACCATTTTGGACGCGTCAAACTCTGCGGGTACGAATCCGGACACATAGTTCCCGCGTTGCACTCGGGCTCCAATCCAGTAGAAACGCATTCCCAGGTCCAGTGTCAGCTTCCGGTTCACTTTCCACGCATCCTGCACATACCCTTCTAGCACCGTGTTCCACTGAGTAGACAATAATCGATTGGTGCTTTCCGTATAGCTTGAGAAAACTCCAAGCATGGCATTGGCGAAGGGGTGGCCGCTATCCAGTGGATTGTTCACATTCCGCCCAAAGTCGAAGGTCCCATTGAAATTCGGTCCCTGATTCTGGGTTGTAAACTCTCGCTCCCCCGAAAAGCCCGCCTTGAAGATATGCGCGCCCTGGATCTTCGTAATCGAATCCGAGAACAACCCCAACATCCTCCATCCGGTCAGTGGAAAGCGGTTATCCAGGTTCGTGTTCACCGCACCAGTAATACCGCCGAAGGTTGCGTTAGGGATCACCCCAAAGGGATTGTACTGGGGCGTCAGTTGGCCGACCTTAAACCCGATCTTATCGCGAGACATCCTTGCTAGTTCGCTGCTCTCGCTGTCATTCCATTCACGGCGTCCATTTAAGCCCACCGTCAGCTCGTTGGTAAACGTCGGGTTGATTATGGCCGCGTAGCGCACTACGGCCTGTTTGGGATTGGTCGTATAAGTCGCCAGCATCTGGTTCCAGTTCGCCCCGCCGCCCGCCGGAACCTGGTAGCCCGTGCTTGTGTCCAGGTGGAATAGGTAGCTTAGGTATACCTGGTGCTTTGGATGCACATTCCAGTCCAGTTTCAACACTCCAAACTTCTGCGGCGCGCTCGATTCGGAATTGAACAGGTAGTTGTATCGTCCGGCCGCTATGGCGTTGTCGAAGAAGTTCGGCAGTGGGAAGATGTTCATCAGCGCCACGCCGCTGGCATCGAGCCGGTTCGCCGGGATCACGTTCCCCGGGTACGCCAGACGGGTGATCGGATCGACAACCGGGATTTGCCTTCCGTTCACGTCCAGCGATTGCGAATAATCTCCGCGCCGCTCCAGTGCCGTCGGCACGGTTACAGTGCGGCCTGAGTTGGTCGATTTGGATGGCCAAAACTCCTGCCCAAAAAAGAAAAACAGTTTGTCGCGGTTACGGATGAATTTACCGGGAATGTAGATCGGTCCGCCCACGTTGTAAGTCCACGTGTTGTAGCGGTAGCGCTGTTTGGCGATGCCCAGACGATTATTGAAAAAACTATTGGCATTGAACTGCTCGTGCCGCTTGAAGTAGGAACCCAGGCCATGGAAATCGCGTGTGCCGGACTTGGTGATCACCTGCACATTCGCTCCTGAGTAGCGCCCGTACTCCGCTTGATAGTTGCTCAGCAGGATCTTCACCTCCGCCACAGAGTCCTGACTCACGCTCAGCAGCAAATTACGGGCATTCCCCACCTGATTCAATCCCATCCCGTCTACCGAGAGGCTGTTTGCATCGACTCGGTTGCCGTTCACATTCCCAGACCAGCCGCGGGAAATAGACTCCGGATCACTCGACGACACCACCCCAGGCAGCAGCGTCAATAGCGTCATCACATTCCGGCCGCGAATCTGAAGATTTTCTACCTGGCTCGCTGTTACAGTGCCGGATCTTTCGCTGCTTGCGGTTTGCACAACCGCGCCTTGCGCCGTCACAACAATGGTCTCGGCCACGCTCCCAAGTTGCATTTGAATGTCGCCGGAAGGAAGCGTCTCACCAGCCGAGAGGTTCAAGCCCCCTTGCTCGACTGCCTTGAATCCACTAGCTTTCACAGTGATACTGTATCCGCCTGGAGGCAGGTTGATAAACCGAAAGTCACCTTGCGAGTCCGTGCGCAGATTGCGAGTGGCGTTGGTCGCCGAGTTCTTCAACATCACCTCCGCCGCAGCCACCGGTAACAACGACGGATCCTTTACCGAACCGACTATAATTCCAGTCACCGTCTGGCTCCAACCCACCGAAGCAATAGACATTAGCGCGGCAAGAACCTTCAGGTTTGTCACGATAAGACCTCCAATTGGCAAGACTCTGATGGATGTGTGTTTTGCCCCACGATCAGTCAGAAGATTACTTCTACAATGTTCCTTCCTGCTGGCGCGTGTCAAGTATTTCAAAGACACTAGGCATTGGTTTTCAAAGCGATAGGAGTGTCAGCGAAACTATTCCGAAATTCCGGGAAGAAAACCCCTATCCCCATCGTCTAACTAAGCAAGAGCCCAACAAATATGGAAACCTTCGGGATAGCATTAACAGCAGAGCCAATAACTTTGCCACCAACTTCACCGCCAACGGCCTTCCAGGATTTCTA
>JAYUSZ010000394.1:0-7670 GCA_043755435.1 Bryobacterales bacterium
GCTCCGGTCCAATGGGTAACAAAGAGAATATTCAACACCGGTCGGGGAAAGATGGTCGTTGAGACTTGGATAGCATTCGTGTTCATCCGCTAGAATAACCGCAATTGTTTTTCCTGGTGGCGGCCGTTTATTTCGCGGGCTCGCTTGCACTTTCTCAGCAATTCGATAGGTCAGGTTTAGGAGACTTTCCTGTTCAAGCACCCATCCAAACAATCTTGGAGACACCCACACCAATATTAACCCAAGAATCAAGCTTAGAAACTTTGAAACACTTACTATACGGAGTCGTCTAACAGCAGTAGACAGGTTTGATACGTTGAGGAATGGCCTCGGATATGTAGTCGCGAGGCCATAGTTTTCAAAACTCCAACTCCTAATCCGTTCGAGCCTTCCGTTTTCTTGCTTTCCATCCGGTTGTGTAGCATCTGACATAACGACTTTCCCCAGTAATAGACAAAACGTGGACTACTGTACCCAAACAGTCACTTCCTTCGATCTCTGGCCGTCAACGGAAAGAACCAGTGGAAAAGTTGGCCCCGAAACCAATGGCATATTTAGAGGCAGCCTGAAATTCACCTGGTAGAGTCCACCGATTTGACCTGGAGCCGATCCGGCATAGTCAACAGTGGCATCTATTCCCGCAATGCTAACAGAAACCTTGGGGACAGTGGCAAGAGGTTGCTGTGGCGCAAGTATTCCGGCTGGAATGCCTGGAATAGTCTGGCCGAGCCCAGTGCACCAGATTACAGCAGGATCCCCTCCCAACTTGAGCGGATTTGTGTTGCTAACGGGTGCTCCGTTAACAAAAATTGCAGCAGCCCCTAGAGTTAGCGATCCAAATATGCCAGGTGCGGCTCGAACTATTGGAACGGTTTCAGGTGCGCTTAATATGTTGTCCGCCTGAACCACAATCTGCTGATCCCTTCCAGGTTCTAGGTCGAACGGTAGCTGTGCATTAACCTGATTGGGTCCAACATTCAACAATGGGATGGTTCTTTCGCCAACCCGGACGCGAATACCGCCCAGTGTTTCCGGCAGAGGGAAGGACGAAAAACTGGTGAGCGCCGGTGCGAACGAACTGCCAAAAATTGATATCAATGAGCCGGGAGCAAGGAGCGCACTTCCGAATGAGGCAGCATTCACGACGCCTTGAAAACTGATGACTGGCCGCCCGGAGGCGGTAACTTGGCCGCTTACATCGCCCACACCGCCGCGTGGATCACTGAATTGGTTGGACGAAACCAGGACACTGATTTTGACTTGCTTAAATTCGCCGTTCGGAGTCCAAGAGCATTGCCATATGCCTCCTCCAATGTGCAGCATCGTAATAGAGGTAGTATTCTGAACAACAGCTCTCACTGAAATCTTGCCGTCTGGTAGGACCGGGTTGCCTTTTGCATCAGATGTCGCGACTTCAATCGTTACGGAACCTCCTGCCCGCGCGACAAAATTCTCAACCGGTTGCCGAAATACTATCGTGATGTTGCCTGTATTTGGTGCACTCAAAGTTGGCGTTGCTTTTCTTCCAACTATTGCCGTGTCCGATTGAGATTGCTGTGGGGGCACTACCGCAACCACTGCGACTGTTCTTGCTCGGCTTGGACTGTTGACGTTAACAAAACCACGGTAAACGCCAGGAGCGCGTGGTCCGGCAAGAGGTTGAACAACAATTTGTTCAGGTGTTCCAGGGGCCAACTGTAGTTTGGGACGATTGACCGTAAATCCAAAATCATCGCTAAAGCTGCCCTGCGTTAGCTTCAAGGTGAACTCTTCCTTTGTTACATTGTTCAACCGAAATGTTTGCGATCCGTTCGTCGAATTCTGACCGATGAAAAGCAGGCCTGCAGGTTGTACCTCGAACCCTGGGTCTTCGCCAGCCTTCAGGACAGTCAATTGGATGGTTGCTATTTGCACTTCTAAAGGTGCTTCTATAGGCATCACTCGAAGAGTTGCGGAGTATTCGCCAGGAGCTAGTCCCTGAGGATCTACTTTGAGGTTAATAAATTGAGCTTCCAGGAAAGGTCGGAGCCCGTTGCCAGATGAAGGAGAAATAACCAGCCAATTGGAGTCGGTACTTACAGAGGCAGTCCAATTCAAATCACCGCTTCCGACGTTCAAAACTGCCAGATCCGCATCCAGGGGCCGACCGCCGCCAGCAACACTAACAAAACTAATTCCGGTCTGAGAAAGTGCAACTTGAGCCTTTGGAAGAGATTGTTGTCCGGAAGTGATTTCAAGGACGACACTCAAATTGAACTGTTGTGTTTCCCCACTTGGGAGGAAGGCTCTCAATACTAATATTCTTCTGTAGGTTCCAGCTTGGAGGCCTAAAGGACTAGCCCGAAGGGTCAAACTTGCAGTCTCACCAGGTGACAGAGCCCTGGAAGGAGGATCGACAATAAGCCAATTCCCGAAGCCTTCACTGATCGAAGTGGACACGGTGACAGCATCTTTGGTGCCCAGATTTTGGATGGTTATTTGCTTTTGAACCTCGGCAGAAGAAATGACACTGCTCAACAGGATCTCTCGATTCACGATCTCATTGGCTCCATCGACACTGACTCTGGATGGAATTGGCAAGGTTACATTGAGGAAGATTGGAATTTCAAGTGTTCTCGCGCCCGGCACAACTAGTGTCACCGTCCCTTGATAGAAGCCCCGGGGAAGATTAATCGGGTCAACATACACTCGCAATTTCCCTGGAATTGTTCCACTGATTGGCTCCAATACGAATCCTGGCGTGATCCCAGAAATGGAGGGTGAAGATTTAACAGAAGCTGTAAATGACACAAGGCCCTTGTTCGGAAAGAGCGACAAGTTAATTTCACCGGACACGATTGAGCCGCCCGAAGGAGCATCTGGCATTGACAGGATTATGGGCAGAGCTAATATGGTGGGCTGATCGCGAAGAATTATCCTAATTTGATTTCCGGAAAGGACGTCACTACCAGTTGCTGTTAGCAGATTCGAACGGTCATCCACGGCAAGGGCAGTCGCGTATCGAGCACCGGCGAGTCGAGCCGGGCCACCTTCTTGAATTCCACAACACTCGCCTCTTCCCGTTAGGAGCTGGGCCTTGTCTTTTCCGGAAAGACCAGCAGAAATGCTCCACACGTAGCCGGTGCTGAAATCGGAAATGAATACGGTTCCTTGATTATCTATCGCGACATCTTCTAAATTGCAAAAAGACAAATCTTCAGGTTTTCCACAAGCGTTGTCCACAGATCTTTCCGTTCCTGCAATTGTTCTTATGACGCCGGAGCGGTCAACAATTCGAATTCTACCGTTCTCCGAATCGGCAATGACGAACGAACCGTCAATTGCTGACGCCACAGCAACGGGAAACTTGAGGGATGCTTGTGTTGCAGCGCCACCGTCTCCGCTGAAGCCGTAACTACCATTACCTACGACGGTTTGAATCAGTGCGGAGCCAAAGTCGATTTGAGCTTCTCTTATTCGATTGTTGAATCGATCAGCAATCAGCAAACCCGTTGACCGCCATGCCACGTCAGTGGGGCCATTGAGCATCGCGGATATTGCCGCCTTGCCATCGCCATCGAATCCCGCGATCCCCGTCCCTGCAACGGTGGTGATCACCCCATCGGGGGCGATTCGGCGTACCCGATTGTTTCTGGTATCGGCTACGTAGACATTCCTGCGGGAATCCACGGTCAGTCCGCGAGGTTCGTTTAGGCGAGCATTTACCGCAGGGCCAAGATCGCCGCCAAAGCCTGCATCGCCAGTGCCAGCCACCAATTGCAGAATGCCATCTGCGGTCACACGCCAAATTCTATTGTTGTTCGAATCGCTGAAGATGACAGAATCCCTATCTGTCACGACACCCCGAATTAGGCCGAATGAAGAATCTCGTGCGGACCGGGCAGTCAACGCAAGGCCATAGGAGCCGGTGCCGAACTCTGTTTGAATCGTCCCGTCAACAGCAAAACTACGGACTCTGTTATTTTCAAGGTCGGAAAAAAAGATTCGACCACTTTGCGAGGTTACGGGGGCACGAGGTGATGAAAGTCTGGCAAAGGTTGCTTGCCCTCCATCCCCTTCGAATCCGGGGTTTGGTGTTGAATCGTTGGGAGGGTTTCGGCCTGCAACTGTTCGGACCGTACCATTCGGATCAATGCGCCGAAGCCTGTTGTAATCGTATTCGCAGAAAATTACGCCGCCGTCCAACGCAGCGGTCAATCCGAGAACTTGGCCGAGGGGCATGTTCCTTGCCAGACCCTCTGGATCTGCAAGTCCGTGGCCCCCGTTGCCGGCAATCAACGTTATCCTTCCATCCGTTCCAATCCTCTTGATTCGATATTGATTGAATTCGTAAAAATACAAATTTCCGCTCTTGTCGATCGCCAAGGATTCCACGCATCCCAAACGAACTGCGGCTGCCTGGACACCGTCCACGTTTGAAATAGGGTCGTTGCACGACACTGGGGTAGTTGTTCCAGCAATGGTTTGAATTTGACCATTTCGATCAATTTTTCGGATGCGACCGTTGAAGAAGTCGGCGAAATACAAGTTCCCGGTACCGTCTAAGGCGATGCCTGCGGGCTGGCTGATTCGCGCTTGAATCGCAGGCCCACTATCTCCAGAAAAACCATCACTCTGTCCTCCTACTATTGTCGTGATAACGCCAGCCGAAGAAACTCGCCTGATCCTTCGGTTGCCGGAATCCGCGATATAGACGTTTCCCAGGGAATCGACGGCTAGGGACGTGGGACTGTTTAGACGCGCCGAAGTAGCTTGACCTTCATCTCCAGAGAACCCCCGCAAACCGTTGCCCGCAAAGATGCGGGCTTGTCCTGAAGGCTGATTTATCCAAACTACATCACTGCTTGCAACGGAGAAATACGTTTCACCTTTCGGACCAAAAGCAATCGCATCCACCCTTGCCGCGATTTTCCGAGGGTCGTTTGGCGATGCCGGTAGTGTCAAAGCACCTCCAGCCAAAATCGAAATGGGGTTTTCGGCATTGATCGGAGTTTGTCCCAAGAGAATTGGCAATTGCAATGCGATCGTTAGTAGCAATGCGGCAGGCAGAGAGGAGCTTGATGGACAAACGTTGCGAGGCATCTTAGGTGTATTCTTACACAATGTGTACCCTACCCCAAATCCCGAGAGAGGCTCCCTTCACTAAAGAGTTGGAGATCTGACTTGCAAGAAAAGTAGGAAAAGCACCCCCGGCTCCCTTGCAAAAAGAAGCGCGGTGACTACCCAACTGGACAAGCTCCCTCCACTTACATAAGGGGCCATTTGACTGCTGCAATCCTGACTGATGTCAGAGAACTACGTAAACTTTCCGGCTCTCCCTTGAATAATAAGGGGCAGGTTTTGATTCATCCGACAGTCCAACGCTCAACAGAACATTCTGCTCCAACCAGCTATCTAGTCCTCGTCCTGCGGCAGGGCCGCCAAACCAACCAGAAACCTGTTTTGAATTTGGCAATTAAAAAGTAGAGAGTAATTCTTGAATGATGGAAAATTCTTGGCTTGATCGCACCGTGCTGGCGATACTATTCTTCTCGCGAACACTACGCAGCCCACTTCCTTTGATTTGGGTTCAAACACTTCCGAGGCAGAGTATTGAAAACCAAATTCAATTGACAGGCGGTATCCTGTATGAAATGGCTGCCACCCCTGGAGAAATTACCGAAGCGCTCATACGATTGAAGAAGGGAGATTCTTCAATTCAATCGCGCCTTGCAACACTTGTTTATGGTGAGCTTCGAATCATAGCTGGTAGACATATGCGGCGCGAATCGCCGGGGCACGTGCTCCAACCTTCAGCTTTGGTCAACGAAGCCTTCCTTCGATTAGTTGATCAAAACAGGGGTTTTGAGAACCGAGGGCACTTTTTTGCGATTGCGAGTTCGCTAATGCGCAGAATCCTTGTCGACTATGCGCGTAAACAACAGGCGTCCAAGCGTGGCGGCTCCGCCCTACACATTAGCTTTGCCGATGCAGAGAGGACCTCTGGAGAAACCACGAAGTATATCGAGATGCTGTCACTTCACGGTGCCCTTTCACGCTTATCTATTGTGGATGAGAGGCAGGCTAAGATCGTCGAGATGCGCTATTTTGGCGGGATGAGCGATCAGGAGATTTCAGATACTCTTGGTGTTTCCGTTCGAACCGTACTCCGGGACTGGCGTTGTGCCCGAGCTTGGCTGCATTCTGAATTGTCCTCGTAAGGTAGTTCCAATATGACCCCCGAGCAGTGGCAGCAAGTTAAGCAAGTTTTCAATACAGCAATGGATACCGATCCTAAGTTACGGGAGACGTTGCTGGCCCAAATATGTAGTGACCAGCCAGAAATCGAAAACGAGGTACGCCGAATGTTGGCAGCAAGCGAATCTGTCGGTTTTTTGGATTCACCCCCGGTAAACGTTGCAGAGATGAGTCGGATTTTGAACGGACTCAGTTCAACCTTCGAACCAAAACAGACCCTGGCAGGCAGATTCCGAATCGAGCGATATTTGGGCAGCGGGGGTATGGGAGAAGTTTGGGAAGCATATGATGATCAGCTGTGCGAACTCGTAGCGATCAAGACCATTCGTGGCGACGGACTTCTCGATCCGAAAAGCATCGATCGCTTCAAGCACGAAGTTCAGCGTACGCGTCAAGTCACACACCCGAATGTCTGCCGTGTCCACGATCTCTTCTTCCACGACAGCTTGCCATTCCTGACAATGGAATTGATCCGAGGCGAAACACTTGCACAGCGGATTGGTAGTGGAGGAAGGCTTGCGGCTGAGGATGCGACCTCCATTTTGGTGCAATGTGCAGCTGGACTCGAGGCTGCTCACGCAGTTGGTCTCATTCACCGTGACCTGAAACCAGCGAACATTATGCTCGCCCCCGATGGTAGAGCCGTTGTTATGGACTTCGGGCTAGCGCTGATACGAAGGGGACTAGGAGAATCAACTATCCCCATTGCTGGAACACCCGCATATATGGCACCCGAGCAAGCTTCTGGCGGTGCTGTCACAACTGCTGCGGATGTTTATTCCTTTTCCGTCCTTGCCTGCGAAGCATTGACAGCAAAGCGCCCCGCTGAAGGTGGACTCGCGTTGCTGTCATCTGCATGGCGAGTCCGGATTCTTCCTGGGCTTAACCCCGATCCTTCAAGTCGTCCTTTGTCACCATCATCAATTCTCGAAGTCCCAAGGATCCGAATAGTTCAACTACTTGCCATTTGCGGACTCATCGTTCTGTTTGCAGTTGGTGCAGCGTTGAGTTGGAGACTTCGCTTCGATTCAACGGCGCAGGTAACACCGATGAACCGTAAAATTGCGGTATTACCTTTTGAGAATGTTGGGACTGGGAACATCGGAAATCTCATTGCAGACGAACTCATCACTAGTCTTACGCGCGTTCGAGAGTTGCGCGTTGTTGCTCGCTATTCCACCAACCACGTTTATGACTCAAAGGAAGATCCATCCTCAATCGCAAAACGTTTTGGAGCGCGATATTTGGTCACTGGAACCGTTCGGGAGCATGATGGCCGGATGCGAGTAAGTGTTCAACTCGTGGACGCCCAGGCCGGGGTTCAAATATGGGCTGAGAACTACGATCGGCTTGCAAAGGATGCCCTCGAGACTGAAAGGCAAATTGCACGTACTCTTGTTGCACAAATGGGAATTCCTTCCGTCGATATTTAC
>JAYUSZ010000395.1:0-20428 GCA_043755435.1 Bryobacterales bacterium
AAATGGCGCTCAAGAGTTATGTCACTGGCGGGACCTGGAATTTTCTTTTCCGTGGATTCAATAGTTTGCGAATTTGGGAGTTGACTTAATCATAGGTAAACATCAAGCACTTACGAAATGGCAGCCCTATTGCTATAGAAAGACCATGCCCAAGAAAAACTTGATCACTATGCTTCTGTTGGCAGCGATGGCCGTTGCACAGAAAACCTCCCCTGATCTTGAATTCAATGAAACCTCTCTTAGTACCGTTACTCAGGCTGCTCGCAGCTTAACGAAGAAGCGGGACCGAATCCCGGTTATCGTTCAATATGATGAAAGCGTTGCTGCAAAAAACGTCTTCCAGGCCACTCAGAGGAAGACGCATGGTCGGCTTCTCCAATCCCTCGACAAACTGGATGTGGAAATCCTGGAAGTGACACCTCAAGAACTTGAAGCACTGAAGGCCGATAGCAATGTAACCTACATCAGCCCGGCTGACCGCGAGGTAAGCGGATTTCTTGACAAGGAAAACAACGCTATCAGTTTTTGGCAGGCAAACGACTATTGCAATTCCATCGGCCAAGGAAAAGGCGCTGGCGTCGGGATTGCAATTATCGACAGCGGGATTACCCCGCACCGAAATTTTAACGAGTTCGGCACAGCTCGTTCAAGGATTGTCTACAACCAAAGTTTCATCGATAGCGTGACTTCCGACTTACAAGGGCACGGAACCCATGTAGCGGGCATAGCAGCAAGTGTGGATAATATCAATGCATTTGTTACGCCTCGCGAATACTTCTGGGCACCAGCAATGGATGCCAACCTCATCAATCTCCGCGTTTTGGACTCGCAAGGAAAGGGCACCGATGCCGCCGTTATCTCAGCAATTGATCGTGCGATTGCTCTGAAGTCCACTTACAATATTCGAGTTGTGAACTTATCGCTGGGTCGTCCTATTGTCGAATCCTACAAAACCGATCCACTAACAAAAGCCGTGGAGCGAGCCTGGAAAGCGGGGATCACTGTAGTTGTGGCGGCCGGCAACAACGGTCGTGACAACTCCAAGAGCACAAGTGGTTATGGAACAATTACTTCACCAGGTAATCATCCGTTGGTAATTACAGTCGGGGCGGTGAATCTGCGCGACGATTGGGATCAATCAAACGATGTAATCACTTCTTACTCATCGAAGGGCCCAACATCTATCGACAAAATTGTGAAGCCTGACTTAGTAGCACCAGGGAATTTGGTCCTTTCCCTACAAGCTCCAAACAGCACGCTGGTGAAGGCCTATCCCGCCAATCGGCCTGGTTTGAACGAAACAGACATTACCACTTCAACAACACCATCCACCGTTTACTATCGGATGAGCGGTACATCCATGGCTGCCCCTTTCGTCTCTGGAGCAGCGGCATTCATGATTTCGATGGACCTGACTCTCACTCCCGATCAAGTGAAAGCACGAATGATGAAGACGGCCAGGAACTACTTCCCAAGACGACTTCCATTTATGACAGCGCGACGAACAACACCTACAACTTGAAACACGACATCTTCACCGTCGGTGCCGGAATGTTAGACATTTCAGCTGCATTTTTCAATACAGACAAACCAACTGCTTCGGCCGCTTCACCGAAGGCCTATTACGATTCAGCAACCAAGAAGGTCAAACTAACTTGGAACTCCACCGGGGCAACCAGTGTTGTCTGGGGCGAAACGGGCACCTTTGCTTCCAGCGTTGTTTGGGGTGAAAATGTAGCAGGTTCAAGCGTGGTTTGGGGAGAGAGCGTTGTTTGGGGCGAATCCACGATTGCGGGTTTCAGCGTGGTCTGGGGTGAATCAAGCCCATGGTCGCAAGCTACAAGTGGAGTAAGTCAGAGTTTAGCAATACTTGTAAATGGAGAAAAGTAAGTTACTGAGTAATGTGAATCGTGGTGACCTTGCGATCGGCTGCCCGCCCAATGAAATGTCCAGCCACAGTGGTTACACCGGCAACAACAAGGAACGTGGCAATGACCCCAGCCGCTGAATCGCTGCCGGTTTGAACAGCAGCATAGCTGCCGAGGGTAAGCCCGGACACCACTCCAAGTGTGGTGCCGATGGCGCGGCCTGCCCTTCCCTTGGTCCTAATCAGCAGCAAGGTATCGATGGAAGCTCGTGGCAAAGTTGCGCCACCCTTCGGAATTAGCTTGGCATCGGACGTCCGCTTAGCATCAAGTACGAGTGCATCTGGGCGAACGGAAACAACGTCCCCCGCCAGCTTAACGCCATCTTTGGTGGTAAGTTCTACGAAATGACCAGTAACAAGCGGACCCAGTTCGCTCCACTTGAGGTCAACCGGTTTGGACTCCGCCGGTACAGCAGGACAGGCTAGGACAATGCTAAGCACAAGCGAAAAACAGGGCTTCAAGTTCATAGTGCCTTTTAGACTATCATTTCCGAAATCCCAATATTTGCGATTCAATCCCGCAGGAGTCATACTCTTCCAATGCACTTTGTTTTTTACGTCATTCTGACGACCGCAATTTTCGCCCAAACCAAACCCCCAATAACTTCGGAAACCCTTTTTGACTGGCGAACCGCCACTGAACCACAAATCAGCCAGGATGGGAAATCGGTGGTCTACGTGCTTGGCTGGGCAGACCAAATGAAGGACGTTTTTCATAGCAATTTGTGGATAGTTCCAACAACCGGAAACGACCCTCGCCCACTGACGCAGGGCAACTTCAAAGACTCGTCACCGCGTTGGTCGCCCGATGGAACCCGTTTGGCGTATCTTTCAAACCGCAGTGGAAAGACGCAAATTCACGTTCGTTGGCTTGATAGTGGACAAGATGCGAAGATAACCGATTTAGAAGAATCTCCAGCTTCCATTGCGTGGTCCCCTGATGGCAAATGGATCTCCTTCGCCAAGCGTGTTGCAGCTAAGCCGGCGTGGTCTGTGAAGATGCCAGAAAAGCCCGCAGGCGCTACTTGGGCTGCACCGCCGATTGTTGTAACCAGATTGCGCTGGCGGAATGATGGAACGGGGATTACTCCTCCAGGCCATATGCATATCTTCGTAGTGCCATCAGTTGGCGGAGCGCCTCGCCAAGTGACCTCGGGTGATTTCGATTACGTAGACTCGCGCGCTAGTAGCGCACCGCAATGGACACCCGATGGCGAATGGATATTAACTTCCTGCCAACGCGAAAAGGAGCCTGACTACAATTTGGAAGGCGGCGAAATTTGGGCGATTCGAATTAAGGATGGTCAAGCAAAACAACTGACGCGGCGCAAAGGCCCTGACAGTTCGCCAGTGCCTTCGCCGGATGGAAAAAAAATTGCCTATACCGGCTACGATTTCAAGTTGCAAAGTTACACTGTGAGTCGGCTGTATGTCATGGATGCGGACGGTGGAAATGCTAAGGAGTTAGCGACCGGACTGGATCGAGACGTAACGCAGATTCGCTGGGCTGCTGATTCCAGTGGCGTCTATTTCGTGAGTGAAGATCGTGGCGTGTCGCATGTCCATTTTGCAGGACTTGGAGGGGGGCACAAACAAATCACATCGGGCGATGTGCGCTATTCGACGGCCTATGCGGCTGGCGATGCATTTACGATTTCGCACCAAGGGCGCATTGCCATTTCCAGATCCACTTCGCGGGAACCAGCGGATCTCGTGACGTTCATGGTCGATAAGCCAATGGCCGTGACCCGGCTGACAGCGGTGAACGATAGCCTACTTGCCGGCAGGGCGTTGGGCGAAGTGGAGGCAGTGAGTTACGATTCGTTTGATGGAAAGCCGATGCAAGGCTGGATTGTAAAGCCGCCTGGCTTTGACGCAGCTCGAAAGTATCCGCTGCTTTTGGATATCCATGGCGGCCCCCATGCCATGTACGGCACGGAGTTTAATCATCAGTTCCAAACCTATGCAGGCCGTGGATTCGTGGTGCTCTACACCAATCCACGCGGGTCAACCGGCTATGGCGAGGACTTCGGCAACATCATCCACACGAAGTATCCCGGGGACGATTATAAGGACCTGATGGCTGGAGTGGACATGATGTTGGCGAAGGGATACGTTGATCCAAAACGATTGGCGGTGACCGGAGGAAGTGGTGGCGGACTGCTGACGGCGTGGATCATCGGACATACTGATCGATTCGCAGCAGCGGTGTCGCAATATCCAGTGACCAACTGGATTACCCAAGCTGGGACGGCTGACGGCGGATATACACATGCAGCGGTGTGGATGAAGGGAATGCCATGGGACAACGCGAAATCGTATATGGAACACTCTCCGATATTCTATGCCAACAATTTCAAAACACCGACGATGGTGATAACGGGAGAACAGGACTTACGCACGCCGATGGCGGAAAGCGAGGAACTATACTTTGCTTTGAAAGCGAAGAAAGTGGATTCTGTACTGGTAAGGATTCCTGATGAACCGCACGGAATTCGTGGCGCAAGTCCGAGCCATAGGATCGCCAAGGTGGAACATATTTTGGGATGGATTGAAGCGCATACGAAGTAAGGAAATTGGCCGATAAGCTTAGCGCTTCTTAAGTAGTTTTCTCACGTCGCGCCTGCCATGGAGGATACGGACTATGCGAAGCGGTCTGGCTGGCTTGTAGATGACAAGATAGGAGTGGAGAGGCCAAAAAAGAACTTCTCGAGCAGTTAGATCGTTCCGTTTATGGCCTATTAGTGGCATTTCAGCAAGTTGTTGGAAAGTTCTATAAAATTCTTCGAGTAGCTGATCAGCGCATCGAAACTGTCTTGTGAAACGAACTCCCAAATTTCTCTAAGATCGTTAAGCGCACGCCTCGCGAACTCGAACTTTTTCACGATATCTGCTGGCGACGCTCAGCACTGTGAGCGCGAAGCTGGCGGAATGCTTCATTTCCCTCAATGACGTCCCCGCGTTCAATGTCCGCAAGTCCCTCGGTAATCAAGTGGTCCATTTGCTCTGGTGTGAATGCTTCTCCCAGATCGCGGGCAACAACATAGTGGAAAACAGCGCGGTTAAGAAATTCACTGGAGTCAACAGAGCGACCAGATTTTACCTCCGCATCAATAAGACTCTCAAGCTCAGGTTTTAGGGTTACATTCATAGATCATCTCCATGTAAGAGCACTACATTAAGTCTACACTTGTTAGTAAAGAGAGTGTTTCGTTGGACGGCAATCCGTCAGCGCGACTGCCGCGCGGAAGAGACCTTGGTGTCCGAGTGCCGGAATGCGAAGGGACAAGAAAGTTAAGAGCGAATTAATGATGGCCGCGCCGGTTAAATCGGACGCATCGCATTTTTATAAGTACGCTCAATGCTCCGATGCTAAGCACCTTGAGAGGTTGAAGAGAATCATCCTTAAGCACGAGCTCTATTTTCCAAGACTAAGTCAAATGAATGATCCGGCGGACGGACGGCGTAGATTGGCGCTGCTATCGGATGATCAGTTGACCACATTTCTCCTCAACGATTACGTCCGAAGAAATCCTCACTTTGCACCAGACGTTATTCAACGGGAAAGATTGAAGCTTCAAATGCACTTCCTGGAGAATCGCATACAGGATACGCATCGTTTGATAGCTGAACAGTCCTTTCTGGACTATCGCATTTATTCGCTCTCCAAGCGTTTGGACAATATGAGCCTCTGGGCAAAATACGGAGCGGACCACAGTGGTTACTGCCTGGAATTTGCAAATCAAGGTTTGTTTGCCGATGCGTGGGAAGTGAGATACGGAGGCACAACTCCGATGAACATGATGGATCCAAATGACAGAGAGGGACACTATTTATTTTACAAATCCTCGGATTGGAGCAACGAGGAGGAGGTGCGAATACTTCTTCATCCAGTCGAACACGACCCTATTGTGCGGTTTGATCTGCACCTCTTACGGAGCATAATCCTTGGCAAGGACATGACCAAGTCAAATAAAGCTGCGATTCTTGAATGGGCTCAGCAGAGAAATCTACCATTGGATGTAGCGAGTGCAACATATGATGAACTTCAGCAGGCGATCAGAGTAAGCTCATGATTCGTGCCGATTACTATCTCTAATTTCGCTCGCACCATGCGAAAATAGAAGGCAATGATTGAAAACCTTCGGCCTGGCGCTTCTGCCAAGAACGCCCGTGTGGCTTTGTTTGACTTCGACGGCACCTTGTCCGTGATCCGCTCTGGTTGGGTGGAAGTGATGGTCCCCATGATGGTGGAGATTCTCGCTGATCTGAAAACCGGCGAAAAGGAAGAAGACCTTACTGCCCTGGTGAAGGAGTTTGTCGGGCGGCTTACCGGCAAGCAGACCATGTACCAGATGATAGAGCTGGCCGATAACATCACTGCTCGTGGTGGCAAGGCTGAGGATCCGCTGGTCTATAAGAAAATGTACTTGGACCGCTTGTGGGATCGCATTAAGGGTCGCATTGACGATTTGGAAAGTGGCCACACGTCACCTGAAAAATGGCTGGTCCCTGGGTCCTTCGCATTGCTTGATGGCTTGAAGGAGCGCGGCTTAAAGATGTACTTAGCAAGCGGCACTGACGATGCTTATGTGAAAAACGAAGCACGCTTATTGCAAGTTGACAAGTACTTCGATGGCGGCGTGTATGGTGCGCTTGACGATTACAAAAGCTTTTCTAAGGCTATCCTTATTCAACGGCTGATCTCCTCCGCTGAATTTGCAGGCAACCAGTTTCTGGGTTTCGGCGATGGATACGTGGAAATTGAAAATGTGAAAAGCGTTGGTGGCGTTGCGGTCGGCGTGGCCAGTGACGAGCCGGATTGCCACCAGGTGGACTTATGGAAGCGCGATCGTCTGGCGGGAGTCGGCGCGGATTGGATTGTGCCTCATTTTTCCGATCGCGATGAATTGTTCAAAGCTATTTTTTAGCGGGCATGGCGAGATCAAAATATACCCAATTCGACCGCACCAGGCTGATCATCAAGCCGCTTGCCGAACGCATTCACGATTTGCCTTTGGGCCGTTGGATGGAACTTGATGAACCGACGCCTGAATTTGAACACCCCGATCTTGCGGTGATTGCGCAAAGATTGACAGCGGCCAAGACTAACCAAGCCTCCCGCATTTTGATGATGGGCGCGCATCTGTTGCGTGCCGGTGCAAACCGCCACATTATCGACATGATGGAGCGCGGGGCAATTAACCTGATCGCCATGAACGGGGCTGGTGCAATTCACGATTATGAAGTGGCTCGCATTGGCGCGACAACGGAAAGCGTCGCGCGCTATATTCGCTCTGGTGAATTTGGCTTATGGGCGGAAACCGGCGAACTGAATGACTGGATTGGGGAGGCCGCGAAAATGGAGTTGGGCCTGGGCGAAAACATTGGCCGGCGCATTCAGGAAAGCAATTATCCACACCAGGATTTAAGCGTTCTTGCGGCAGCCTATCGTTTGTCAGTACCAGTGACGATCCACGTGGGCATTGGCTATGACATCCTGCACGAGCATCCCAACTGCGATGGGGCCGCATTAGGTGAAGCAAGTTATCGCGATTTTCTGATCTTCGCTTCGGCGGTGGAGCGGCTTGAGGCTGGGGTTATGCTCAGCTTCGGTTCCGCGATTATGGCTCCAGAAGTTTACTTGAAGGCGCTCGCGATGTCACGGAATGTGGCGCATCAACAAGGCCGTGAAGTTCGTAACTTCACGACGGCCGTTTTCGATCTGGTGCCAATTCAGGGCAGTATTCATCGTGAATTGCAGAAGACCGATCCTGGTTATTATTTCCGTCCTCACAAAACTATCCTTGTTCGAACAGTGGCGGATGGCGGTTCCAGTTATTATTTTTGCGGCGATCATCGTGCAACGTTCCCTGCTCTCCGTCGCGCATACCTAGAGCTTGCATGACCAGTCGCGAAATTCTCGATCGATTTCCCGGTATGTCCGCACTGGTGATCGGCGATATCTGTCTGGATCGTTGGTGCCGTTATGATCCTACACTTGCCGAACCATCAAGGGAAACCGGTATTCCACGCATTGCCGTCGTGGAAACAGAAATCACTCCTGGTGCTGGTGGCACGGTGGCGAATAACCTTTCGGCGTTGGGTGTGGGTCGAGTATCCGTATTGGGTGTAACTGGCGATGATGGGTTCGCCTATGAGCTGCGGCAAGCTTTGACCCAGCGCAGGATAGAATCCGACCTTCTTGTTAAGTTACCAGGCTGGTGCACATTCACTTACACCAAAGTCATTGATCAAGTTACCGACGTTGAAGATCATCCGCGATTGGATTTCATTTCTACCGGCGACCTTCCAGGAAAAGCCGAGTCACAACTATTGAGCCATTTACAGCGAGTGGCTCCGGAATTCGATGTGATCCTGGTTGCCGATCAGGCTGAAACCGAGCGTGGGGGCGTGGTTGGAGCAGCTTTACGGCAAGAATTGACAGTGCTAGCTGAGACCTATCCAAGCAAAGTCATTTGGGTAGATTCCCGTTTGCGGCCTGAACTGTTTCGCAAAGTGATTGTGAAGCCGAATGAAGATGAGGCCGCAGCGGCTTGTCAACGTGCATTTGGAAAGTTGGACTATGCACAGCTGCGGGCAGTTACTCAGGCACCACTACTCTTAGTCACGCATGGGGGGGATGGAGTTACGCTTATTGACGCAGTAAGTGAACGCCGAATCGTAACCAACAAGGTTGCCAACCCGGTGGACATTTGTGGCGCAGGCGATAGCTTTTCGGCAGGCGCATCGATGGCACTAGCGGTCACTGGGGACGCCGAAGTAGCAGCTCGATTTGGAAATACTGTGGCGTCCATCACGATCATGAAACGAGGCACAGGCACTGCGTCGCCTGAGGAGATTTGCGCATGATACTTGCCATTGATATTGGCGGAACAAAATTCTCCATGGCGGTTTTCGATCAATCGAAAATGATCCGGCGCGAATCCCGCTCCACCGATCGGCAAGGTGGGAAGGACTGGATGTTGGATCAGATCCGTGCCGTTGGTCTGCAATGGAAAAAGGAACTTCCTGTTACCAGTTGTGGCATTGGGTTTGGTGGTCCCGTAGACTATGTAAAACAGATCGTAAACCTTTCAACCCACGTGGGCGGTTGGAGCAATTTTGATCTTCCGGGGTTTGTGAAATCGGAACTCAATTTGCCGGCGGTGATGGATAACGATGCAAATGTTGGGGCTTTGGGAGAAGGGATTCATGGTTCTGGCCGAGGCCATCGGCCACTTTTCTACATGACCCTTTCCACTGGAATTGGCGGCGGCATACTGAGCGAACACGGCATTTACAGAGGTGCCGATTCATATGCTGGAGAGTTTGGTCACATAACGATTCGACCCGACGGACCGGAGTGCCTGTGCGGAGCGCGCGGTTGTATGGAAAGAATGTGCTGCGGCCTTTGGCTGGAACGAGACTACGGAAAAACGGCGAAAGAGTTGTTAGAAGATCAGGCTTTCACTGCGCGCTACGTAGTGAATCTGGCACTGGGGCTGAAAGTGGTAGTCATGATTCTAAACCCTTCGCGAATTGTCATAGGCGGAGGCATCAGCAAAGCAGGTGATAAGTTATTCGTCCCCTTGAGGCAGGAACTTCGAAGTCAAATTACGGAATGGTCCAGAGCAAGGATTGATGTTGTACCCGCTCAATTGGGCGACGATAGCGTCCTTTACGGTGCATTGGAACTGGCTTGTTCGGTTTGACCATAACTAGCCGGCGAAGCTCCTCGCCAAGATGCAGTCGAACCTTTGATCGCGTCTGTGGATGCCAGTCATCCCGGGTTTGTTTCTTGCCGCTCGTGAATCGCCGGGAACCACGGGCTCCTAGGGTTTTTTAAGATAGGCGATGTAGCCATTAAAAAGAACTTCCTTCTGTTCGCTGGCAAAAACAGCATCCAAGGAAGTGCGGCACCAATCGTTTATGCTTTCGCTGGTGGCACCACGGTTAATGGCATTCGCCACATTCGTTTCAGTCATGATGTAGTCCACATAACGGCGCTGATCCATCATCAACCCCACCTGAAACGCCTCGCTCCCCAGGGAGTGAAACTCAGTAGCCTCAGCCTCTAATGTTGCCGGATCTAACGACCGGCCAGAGTTGTTTGGGGAGGGATAGCGCGTTTTGAATTGATCGAACCAAACACTTAGGCTGGGGCCGTTTCTAAAGCTTCGTCCTTGTAAGAAATCGTAAACAACCAGCACTCCTCCTGGCTCAAATACGCGCAATGCTTCCGGGAAAAAGCGCGTCAGGTCAGCATAATTCAAAGACCCAGCCGCAGTTATCAAATTCATTGAGGCGCTAGCAAATGGCAAGGCTTCCGCAATGCCCACAACAAAAGATGCTTTCGGCACCACCATTCCCGCCTGCTGCACCATCGCCGCAACAGGATCAATGCCGTAAGATCTCTGCGCAATCACTGCGAGTTCCTTGGTAGATAATCCAGATCCGCAACCCACGTCCAGTGCTCGCTTCACAGGAACTTTGATTCGCAGATGACTCATCACTCGGGATATGATGTGCGGGTGAACGGCGGGCCGTGCTTGCGCATATCCAGCGGCCATGGCCACTCCGCTAAACAGGGGTTCCATAAAGTTATATCTTAGTCCACACACTTGCTTCCCAATAACCGGCGCATCATAATTCGAACAAGCCATGTTCTTCAACATCCGCAAATCCATCGCCATTGTATGCCTGACAACATTAGTGGCCTCAGCCTGGGTCGACAAGGATTTGGCGTGGGTGAATTCCCGTAAGAATTATTGGGCATTTAAGAAACCGCAGCGCGCGGTTGTTCCTCCATTCAAACCTGGTACCAGTCCAATCGATGCATTCCTGGCAGATGCTCGCACCGCAAAAGGCGTCAAGCCCTCACCGGAGGCAAGCCGCGAAAAGCTGTACCGGAGACTTGCTTTGGATTTAACCGGCCTTCCTCCCAACCCCGCGGAGCTCGATCGCTTCCTTGCGGACAAGTCACCCGACGCATATGAAAAAGTAGTGGACCACTTGATGGCTTCGCCGCAGTATGGAGAACGTTGGGCCCAACGTTGGCTTGATGTTGTCCGTTATGCCGATACCAACGGATACGAGTTGGACGAAGAGCGGCCGCATGCGTGGCGATATCGCGATTACGTGATCCGCAGTTTCAATGCAGGCAAGCCATACAACCGTTTCCTTGAAGAGCAACTGGCAGGTGATGAGCTATTTCCCGGTGACAAAGAAGCGCTTATCGCCACCGGCTTTCATCGCGCAGGACCCATACATCTGGTTGGAGGCAACCAGGACGTTGAAATGAATCGCCAGGAAGTGCTTACGGAAATGACCACAGCCATTGGTGCTGTTTTCCTGGGACTCACCGTTGGTTGCGCCCGTTGCCATAATCATAAGTTCGATCCTATTCCGCAGGCTGATTATTACCGTCTGCAAGCAATTCTGGCATCCACTGAATACAAGGACATCCCCCTTGTCAGCGACACCGAAAAGGCGCAGCACGAAGCAGCAATGAAAGCCTATGAGGCCAGCCGCGCCCCCATTGAAAAACAGATCAAGGAAATTGAAAAGCCATTTTCTTCGGCAATCAAGGCGGAAAAGAAAGCTAAGCTCGATGCCATTTATTTGAAGGTTTTAGAAATCCCCAAAGAGAAGCGCACCAAAGACGAGGAGCGTTTGGCGAAGGAAGCCACCTCGCAAATTGAAGCCACTTGGGATGAAGTATTGGCCCGCGTTCCCGATGCTGAAAAAAAGGTGCGCGCAGGTCTGCGCAAACAATTGCACGATTTGGACTACTACGCCCCTGAGCCCCTGCCATCTGCATATGCTGTAGCCGATATGGAAAAAGCCCCCAAGACTCACATCTTGAAAGTAGGGGATCACAAAAAGAAATTGGACGAAGTGGAACCTGCTTTTCTATTAGTCACTGGAGGCGAACAGGCACCGCAAGGGCCGCAGGGACGGCGGGCGGCCCTGGCCAAATGGTTCACCTCGCCCGATCATCCATTAACCGCCCGCGTCATGGTGAATCGGATTTGGCAGTTCCGGATGGGCACAGGTCTGGTGCCCACACCCAACGATTTTGGACTGCTGGGAGGCAAACCAACCAACCAAAAGCTGCTCGATTGGCTAGCCGTGGAATTTATGGATCGCGGCTGGAGCATGAAAGCGATTGACCGGCTTATCGTCACTTCCTCCGCCTACAAACAGGCGTCGGAAGATATTGTGGCGAACAGCAAGATTGATCCCGACAACAAACTTTATTGGCGTATGAATAAACGGCGACTGGAAGGCGAAGCCATTCGCGATAGCGTCCTGACAGCTTCAGGAGTTTTGAATCCACGCATCGGTGGCAAGCCTGTGAAGATTCCCATCGAACAGGAAATCTACGAAATCATTTTCACCGAAGGCGAACCCGATAATCTATGGCCTGTTGACCGCAATCCAGCCGAACACAACCGACGCACTTTGTATCTTCTTAATAAGCGTACGGTTCGATTGCCAATGCTGGCGAATTTCGATCAGCCAGATGCCATGGCGTCTTGCGCCATGCGATCAACCTCCACACATGCACTGCAGGCTCTCACAATGATGAACAGCGATTTCATGGCGGCCCAAGCACGGCAGTTTTCAAAGCGCCTTGAAAATGAATGTGGAGCAGATCAGGGATGCCGTGTGCGACGTGCATATAAGGTTACTCTTGGCCGCTTTCCAACTGCTGCGGAGAGCCGTTTGGCTAGTGAGTTTCTTGGAAATCAGGGCAAGTGGGATGAGTTTTCCCTAGCCCTCCTGAATCGCAACGAGTTTGTTTACATTCCTTGAGCCAAGACACCTAAGATTAATCACCTTGCTATCTTTGGTCCGTTACAGAGTATAATTAGGATAGAACCTACCGCATGAAGGCCTACTTAACCACTTGCCGGAGGGAGGACAATCTGTGAAGCGCACCGGTTCGGATGACTCACTTCGCTGTTCCTTCTGTCATAAATCCCAAGATGTTGTCGGCAAGCTAATCTCTTCCCCAAGTGATTATCCTCGCGCCTACATTTGCGACGAATGCATCGCTGTATGCAATTCCATCCTTGAGGATGACAAACAGGAACAAACATACGGGGGCCCTCACAAGCTTCCCAAACCTCTCGAACTGAAAGAATATCTTGATCAATATGTAATTGGTCAGGATTCCACCAAAAAGAAATTGGCGGTAGCCGTCTACAACCACTACAAGCGGATTCAAATGAATAAGCAGCGTAGTGGAGAAGTGGAACTGGCCAAATCAAACATCATGTTGATTGGACCAACAGGCACAGGTAAGACCTTACTTGCCCAAACACTAGCCCGCATTTTGGATGTCCCGTTCGCCATTGTCGATGCAACCACGTTAACTGAAGCTGGATACGTGGGCGAGGATGTGGAGAACATTATCCTCCGATTGCTGCAGAATTCCGATTGGGATGTGCAGCGTTGCCAGCAGGGCATCATCTACATAGATGAAATCGACAAAATCGGCCGCAAGGACGAAAACCCTTCCATCACTCGCGATGTTTCCGGCGAAGGCGTTCAACAAGCTTTATTGAAAATTCTGGAAGGAACCATTGCGAACGTCCCACCGCAAGGCGGCCGTAAGCATCCTCATCAGGAATTCACGCCAGTGGACACTTCCAACATTCTGTTCATTTGCGGCGGCGCATTCGTCGGACTTGAGAAGATCATCAGCCGCCGCGTAGGCCGCCGTGCCATCGGATTCCTGGAAGATGAAACCAAGGAAGGCGCGCGAAAGATTCAACCGAATCGCCGTGATTCGGCTTTGCTTGAACAAGTGCAGCCCATGGATTTGATTAAGTCCGGCTTCATCCCCGAATTCATCGGCCGCCTTCCGGTAATTGGCGTGCTCGAAGATCTGGATAAGGAAGCTCTGGTTCAAATTCTAAGCAAGCCGAAGAATGCGATCATTAAGCAATACCAGCGCCTATTCGACTTTGAAAATGTTAAACTGAGATTTACGGACGATGCCCTGGATGCTATCGCTGGCTTGGCGATGGAACGCAAGGTTGGAGCACGCGGTTTGAGAATGATCATTGAAGAGTTGATGCTCGACGTGATGTACTATCTACCGTCAAACAAAAAAGTCCGGGAGTTCCTGGTGACCAAGGAAATGGTCATCACACAAAAAATCAGCTTGTCTCTGCTTGAAAAAGCTGGCTAGCTGATAAAATAAAATTCGGGGCTCGTATTTGGATGGATCCAAGTTCAGCCCCATATCATCTACCAAATTGACAACCTAGCGGCCGAGTCGGCCGGAAATCCCTGGACCTTAATAAGAGTATATTTAGAGAGACATGAGCGCAAAAGAAAAGCCCGAAACCAAGCGACTCCCGATGATGCCAATTCGCGATGTCGTCATTTTCCCCCATATGATGACGCCGTTTGTAGTTGGCCGCGAATCCAGTGTCAGAGCACTTGAAGAAGCCCTTGCCGGTGAGAAGAAGATTTTCCTCGCCACCCAGCATGACGCTTCCATCGACGAACCGCGGCCCGACGAGATTTTCACAGTCGGAACCATCGCCAATATCGTCCAGAGCCTAAAGTTGCCCGATGGCAACATTAAGGTATTAGTGGAGGGTATTGAACGGGCCAAGGTGGTTTCCGTGGCCGACGACGAAGGATTCTTCCGCGCCGTTGTGCGTACCTTCGTGACCCGCGCCGAAGCCGGAGCGCAAGTGGACGCCCTCACCGGCCGTGTCACATCGCTATTTGAACAGTACGTAAAGCTGAGCCAGAACCTTAACTACGAAACCATGATCGCCGCCATTCGCGTTGACGATCCTGGTAAGTTGGCAGACACCGTGGGCGCAAACCTGCAGCTCACGATTGAGGAAAAGCAGGAGCTTTTAGAAATCTTCGATCCAGTGGACCGCCTGACTCGTGTGGCGGAAATGCTCGACATTGAAATTGAGAAACTGAGTGTTGACCGCACCATTCAAGGCCGCGTTAAGCGCCAAATGGAACGGGCACAAAAAGAGTATTACCTCAACGAGAAAATCAAGGCCATTCAGAAAGAATTGGGCCGCGGTGAGAAGAGCGAATACGATGATCTGAAAAAGAAGATCGAACTCGCCGGCATGACCAAAGAAGCTCATGAAAAGGCCATGCTGGAACTGAAGCGCTTGGAACAAATGCCGCCGATGTCGGCTGAATCCACCGTTTCCCGCAATTATCTGGATTGGCTGTTGGCTGTGCCATGGAAGAACAAGACCAAGGAAATTCGTGATCTGAAATTCGCTCGCGAAGTTCTGGAATCCGATCATCATGGCCTGGAAAAAATCAAGGAACGTATTCTTGAATTCCTGGCAGTGCGGCGCCTGGTGAAAAATCCGAAGGGTTCCATTCTTTGCTTCGTCGGACCTCCCGGCGTTGGAAAGACCTCTCTTGGCATGTCCATCGCCAAAGCCACAGGCCGCAAGTTTGTCCGCATGTCCCTTGGTGGTGTTCGCGATGAAGCAGAAATCCGCGGTCACCGTCGTACTTACATTGGCGCGCTCCCTGGCCAGCTAATTCAAATGATGAAGAAGGCTGGTACCAAGAATCCGGTGTTCATGCTGGACGAAATCGACAAGATGTCCACCGATTTCCGCGGCGATCCCTCTTCGGCTCTTTTGGAAGTTTTGGATCCCGAACAGAACAGTAGTTTCCAGGATCATTATTTGGACGTGGAATACGATTTGAGCGAAGTATTCTTCGTAGCCACTGCGAATGTGTTGCACACAATTCCAGCAGCATTGCAGGATCGTATGGAAGTGATTCGGCTTTCGGGTTATACAGAACTCGAGAAGATGGAAATCGCCAAGAAATTCCTGGTTGCCAAACAACGCGATGCCACTGGGCTGACCGATGCCAATGTGGAATGGGCTGACTCCGGAATTGCACAGTTGATTCAGTTCTACACCCGCGAGGCTGGTGTCCGGAATTTGGAACGGGAAATCGGCAATGTGTCTCGCAAAATCGCCCGCAAAGTAGTGGAAGCGGAAGTGGATGTGGAATTGGAAGCAGCTGCGGCCGTTGTGGATGTTGAAGCCAAGCCTAAGAAGAAAACTTCCAAATCCAAGAAACAAACCGAGCCTGTGATTGAACCAATTCAAACCGTGCATCCTAAGGTAACGGTCAACGATAAGGTTGTCCAAGAGTTCCTGGGACCGCAGAAATATCGCGATTTGCAGATGACGCGCAAGAACGAAATCGGCACCACTTGCGGTCTGGCCTGGACAGAAGTTGGCGGCACTATGTTGACCACAGAAGTCAGCATTATGGAAGGCCGTGGTAAGCTGACAACAACCGGAAAGCTTGGTGACGTAATGCAGGAATCTGCCCAAGCCGCCCTCAGCTATATTCGTAGCCGGGCTCATGTTTTCGGTCTGAGTCGTGATTTCTATCGCCACCTGGATATTCACTTACACGTTCCTGAAGGAGCTATTCCGAAGGACGGGCCATCGGCTGGCATCACAATTGCCACGTCAATGTGCAGCGCATTAGCAAATATTCCAGTACGTGGGGATATTGCGATGACCGGGGAAATCACCGTTCGTGGTAAGGTTCTGCCAATCGGCGGATTGAAGGAAAAGATGTTAGCGGCCCACCGGCACGGCATCTACGAACTGGTTTTGCCGAAGGACAACGAGAAAGATCTGCCGGACATTCCAGAAGTGATCCGCAAGGATATGAAGCTTCATTTTGTAGAATCGATGGATGAAGTGTTGAAACTGGCCTTGGAAAGGGATTTACAAGCTCTGCCGGTTCCCCAAAGTGGACCCAGTGCTGTGGAGAATCCCAGGCCAACTGACGATAAGCTGACACAGTAGGATTTCTTCCCCTGCCGGTGTGCGGTATTTGCTAGTGGAATACCGGACATCGGATGGGGGAAATTGCAATGAAAACAGAATTTTTGTTGGGGGCGGCGGCTCCCGGGCAGTTTCCTGCACCGGGTCTACCGGAGATCGCCTTCATGGGACGAAGTAACGTGGGCAAGTCAAGTCTTCTGAACCGGCTGGTTGCCACTCAGGACCTTGCGTTCACCAGTTCCAAACCAGGATGTACTCAGCAGTTGAATTTTTTCCGGGTGGACAGAAAGTACGTTTTTGTCGATTTGCCCGGATACGGTTATGCCCGTGTATCGAAGACGGAGCGCGCCGCTTGGCGGAAACTGATCGAAAGTTATCTGCTGGACCGGCCATCCTTATCGCTTTGTCTTCTTTTGATTGATGCGCGGCATGGCTGGATGGATACAGATTTGGAACTCCGGCAATGGCTGGAGTACCACGAGCGGCCATATCAAGTGGTCGCAACAAAGTTCGATAAATTGAAAAAGCAGTCCGAGATTCATCACGCCATGGTGTCGCTTAAGGCACCGGAATCGTCGTTGGGACTCGTACCGTTCTCGGCCGTAACGGGCCAGGGAGTGAGGGAAATTTGGCAAGCGATCAAGACATCAAACAATCGGTCATAGCCCCGCCGGCTTCTTCAGAAAAGCCGCAAGAGACCAAACCAGAATCAGCCACACATGAAGGAGAAGCACCTAAGCGATCTTCTCGCACAAGTGGGCACAAATCCGAGCCTAAATCAGAAAAAGGCCCTGAGGTGAAACCCCCAGCTGTTGAAAAAGCACCGGAGCCACCTGCGGTAGAAGTAAAAGCCGCGGAACCACCACCTCCTATTGCAGAAACAAAGCCGGCTCCTCCGCCGGCACCGGAATTGCGTCCCGCGGATGTTCGCCCCCATGGTGGACAGAACAGGCCCGGAGACACGAAACCGGAAGGCTTCCCCGACAAGAAAATGCACGATCGCATGACCTTGAAGCTGGACTTGGTTGAGTTGAAGGACATGTCGATCGTCAACCTGAATCAGGTTGCCAAAGACTTTGCTGTAGTTGGCGCCGCTGGTTTACGTAAGCAAGAACTAATCTTCAAAATTCTGCAGACGCAAGCCGAAAAGAGCGGCTTGATATTCTCTGAAGGTGTTTTGGAATGCCTGCCTGATGGCTTTGGTTTCCTTCGCGCTCCAGAATACAATTACCTTCCTGGTCCCGATGACGTCTACGTTTCGCCATCGCAAATCCGACGCTTCGACCTTCGCACTGGCGATACGGTCAGCGGTCAAATCCGACCTCCAAAAGAGGGCGAACGATATTTCGCATTGATCAAAGTAGATGCCATTAACTTTGAGACGCCCGAGGAATCTCGCAATAAGATTTTCTTCGATAACCTGACGCCTCTGTATCCTCAGGAACGGTTCAAGTTGGAGACCACCAAGGATAACTTTTCGGGCCGTGTGATGGATCTGCTAACTCCTATCGGTAAAGGGCAGCGCGGGTTAATCGTAGCGCCTCCTCGAACTGGTAAGACGATGCTGATGCAGAACATCGCAAACTCCATCACCACCAATCATCCGGAAGTAAATCTGATCGTATTGCTGATCGATGAACGTCCGGAAGAAGTCACCGATATGCAGCGCAGCGTGCGCGGCGAAGTGATTAGTTCCACGTTTGACGAACCGGCTTCGCGCCACGTACAGGTGGCAGAAATGGTTATTGAGAAAGCGAAGCGCCTGATTGAACACAAGCGCGACGTGGTGATTCTGCTCGATTCCATCACTCGTCTGGCGCGTGCCTATAACACAGTAGTTCCGCCATCGGGCAAAGTGCTTTCAGGTGGTGTGGATTCAAACGCGCTGCAACGTCCGAAGCGATTCTTCGGCGCTGCCCGCAACATTGAAGAAGGCGGATCGCTCACCATTATCGCCACCGCATTGGTTGATACCGGAAGCCGCATGGACGATGTGATCTTTGAAGAATTCAAGGGCACCGGCAACATGGAAATTCACCTGGACCGCAAACTGGTGGATAAGCGGGTGTTCCCGGCAATCGACATCAACAAGAGCGGTACACGTAAAGAAGAGTTGTTGATGCCCAAGGAAGAGTTGAATCGGGTTTGGATTCTGCGCAAGGTATTGAATCCACTTTCGCCAGTGGAATCGATGGAATTGCTGATCGACAAGCTGAACCGGACAAGGTCGAACGCCGAGTTCCTGAATTCGATGAGTGGATGAGTCTAAGCCGCTTGTAGGCAATGCTTTTGAGAAGCTTGGCCTGTTTCAACTTCTTCTGCATTGCCACCAGGTTTATACAACGACAACCGAGTCAGCGCGCTGCTCAGATGTTGCAAGTGGTTCAACAATTCGTCTTCCTGAATAAAGATTCTCACAGGCTTTGAGAGCGCGGCCCATTGAGTTTTTGCAAGCAGATGTAAAGAAGTCAGATTGAGCTGAACAGGTGTTGGTGATGGCCTGTTTCGTGATTGCCGGAATTGGGCAAATTGGCTTGATTTTGCAGTCTTGAAATTTAGGTTCAATACTTAGAGTGATTCTAGAAGTGCTTCGCGGCTTTACCCCTTTGGGAGAGACACTGAGTGCAAAATCGAATTCAAGGTGCCAACGCGAAGCACCTTATGTGCTGGTTGAAATACGATGATGCAGGGGCTTGGTGGTCTCAAGGATGACGTGGCTCCCTTCTTGGTTGATCCGGCGGTAATCCCAAACAGAACAGAGCCGATTGATCAAATGATCCCCGCTAAGATCTCGAGGAAGTTTCATTTAAGAGCAAGCATCTCATCACGGACAAGATGTAATCGAACAGAGCTTGGCGGAATGCTGTCGAAGAAATAAGCCCGAATTGCTTCACGAACATTTTCTCGCAACTCGTCCCAATTGTCGCCATGCGAGAAGATGTCAACTGTGAGACATTCCGCACAGAAACAACCGTCTGCTTCCTGTGTGACTTCAAATACCAGTTCCATATCAAGATCATCTCGCTGCGGGCATTTAAAATAAGAAAGGGGCGGCCCGCCTTTCTTTCTTCCTACGGATTCGCGTGGACGTCATCGATGTGGGCCTGAGATGCCCTGCGCGGTAATGTTGCGCAATCCGAACGTGCACGAAGTCCGTTGATTACAACGAGTATGATGGCGAGGGCATTGATTCAATGCCAAGGTCGCGCCCAACTCCAGTTGCAAACATTAAGAAGAAATCAGCCTTTGCCGCCCCCTCTGTTGTCAGGTTCTATGTTATTTCAACCTCCCTTAATTTGGAAGTGGTCAACAACTTTGGAACTGCGTTTACTGCTAACTTCACCTCCACTGTGGACCTTTATTTCAATTGTGTCAATAGCCAATTTCGTCTATTGCTTTTTTGTTGCTGAAGTAAATGTTCGCGCCCTTTCGTCCCAACTTGCATCACCCTGATAACCGTATCCAGCGGGCAACTTATTCCATTCCGTGCGCGACAATCCATTCAATTCGTAAACCAGCTTCCCATCCCGAAAGGTTAGTTCGCAGCTAAGCTTTTTTGTACCGCGCATCAATGCACCATACATATCAACAAACCCAAAGCTCCCCGTCTCGAGCTTCAGGACTACGACGTCTGCAGGAGAACCAACAGATAGATTTCCTAATTCCT
>JAYUSZ010000396.1:0-20237 GCA_043755435.1 Bryobacterales bacterium
GCTACACGATTGTCCATTTCTAAATTTCCTCTTTGGGCATGAATCGGTAAGAGATGGCGAGAACTTTAGATAGTCGAGTTGAAATATCTTTCCCCTTGACGACCGAGGGGAGTTGGTTGTATTCTGGGCTCGGTAACCGATATGAGTAAACCTACTGATCTAGTCCAAGGCACTCTTGCCCTTCTAATTCTCAAAATTCTTGCGTTGGAGCCTGCCCATGGGTTTGCTCTCAGTCAAAGGCTTCGGCAGATTTCCGATGAAGTTCTGCAGGTCAGCGACGGCTCGCTGTATCCTGCGCTGGCCAAGTTGGAACAGGAGGGTTGGATCAAATCTGACTGGCAGACGACGGAAAATAATCGTCGTGCCAAATTCTATGCGCTTACTCCTCCAGGTCGCGAAGCTCTGGAACGGGAATCGAAGAATTGGGAAAAGCTTTCATCGGCAATTACACATATTGTCAGGCTCTCGGAGATTTAAATGTTAACTCGATTGCGATACATTCTACCCCTGCGGCTGCGGACACTTTTTCAACGCAATCGTACTGAAAATGAGATGAATGAAGAGTTGGCCTTTCACTTGGAAATGCAGAAGGAAGAACTGATAGCAAAAGGTGTGAGTGCTGAAGATGCGAAATTGGCAGCAAGGAAAAGCTTCGGCAATTTGAGCGTACATCAGGAAGAGTATCGCGATGCGCGGGGCTTCCAATGGTTGGAAAGTCTTATGCAGGATGCGCGGCAAAGTTTCACCACTCTTCGGCGAACACCAGGATTTACAGCAGTGGCTGTATTGTCGCTGGCACTTAGTATTGGCGCCGCAGCAACGGTGTTCAGCATCGTCGATGTTGGGCTTCTTAACCCTCTGCCTTTCGCAAATTCTGAGCGTTTGGTGTGGCTGCAGGAGTATGGTGCGGACCACAAAACCTATAACGGGAATCCAGCGCGTTTGAAGGATTGGCAGAGGTCGCAGAGTTTCGCTGCTGTGGCCGGTTTCTACGGAGAGGGTTTGGTTCTTACTGGAGAAGGTGATCCCATCCGCGTAAATACAATCCGCACTTACGGACCGATTTTCGATGTGCTCAGCGTTCCGAATCGCTTGGGTCGTGGCTTCACGCCCGCGGAATCGAAAGGCGAAGGGACACCTGTGGCACTTCTCAGCGAAAGTTTTTGGCGGAAGCAATTTCAAGCAGATTCAAATATCATCGGCCGAACTTTGCGGTTAGGCGGTACTGCTTATCAAGTGATTGGCGTGCTGGGAGGGGCGGTCAAGTATCCTGAGGAAATTGACGTTTGGAGTGCTGGAACCGGTCAGTTGGAGGTCCGGCGGCAAGCAGGTTTTCTGAGTCAACTAGCCATTCTGCGGCCGGGCGCCTCGCTTACTTCGGCCCAAGCAGAACTGAATACCATTGGCGCGCAATTGGCCAACCAATATCCGGATACGGACCGTGGTCGTTCTGTGCAACTCACGCCGCTGGCAGAGCAAGTGGCCAGCAATTCCCGCACAGCATTGCTGTTGTTTTTTTCCATCGTGATTGCCATTTTGTTGATCGTTTGCCTGAATATTGCCAGCCTGCTGTTGGCACGTGGTATGAGCCGAAGTCGCGAGGCAGCCATACGAGTGGCGCTGGGGGCAGGACGGGGTCGAGTGTTTCGTCTGTTCCTGATGGAAAGTTTTCTGATCGCAATTGCCAGTGCTGCCCTCGGGTTGGGGTTGGCTGCTTTGGGGCTGGACACCATCAAAGCGTTACTGCCCAATGAAATTCCACGTTTGGCTGAAGCTTCTATTTCGTTTCGAGTTGTGTTGGCAACTCTAGGCTTTGCGGTTTTAGCAGCGCTGGTAAGCGGTACCCTTCCAGCTTGGCAGGCGGCAACTCGTGCGGTGAGTTCGGCGCTGAAAGAAGGTGGCAGAGGAAGTGTTGGTTCCAGCCGTCAATGGCTTCGGTCGGCACTGGTAACGGCAGAGATCGCCTTGTCGTTCGTGCTGGTGGTGACGGCTGGTTTGATCGCAAACAGCTTTCTGCACTTGAATGAAACGCCGCTAGGTTTCAACCCACAAAACGCCTATTCCTTTGCAGTGAATTTTTCCTGGGACACTGATAGCAAGGTTTTCAACCAGTTTGCCGGACAAGCATTGGAACGGCTGAAATCAACTCCAGGGGTGACTGCAGCAGCTGTTGTGGATCGGTTGCCATTGCATGGCGGAAGCCAGTCAGGTCCCATTGTGGTTCGCAATCTTTCTTTGACACCTGCTCAAACTGTGGAGCAAATTTCGTGGCGAACTGCGAGCCCGGATTACTTCACTGCGGTTGGTGTGCCGTTGATTTCCGGCAATGTATTCCGGAACTATGCGGGGAAAGAATCGCCACTGGAAGCGGTGATTTCTCAGCGCATGGCTAGCGCGTTGTTTCCCGAAGGCAACGCAATCGGCCGCGAAATCGCTAGACAGCCGCGTGGCAAAGATGCGACAACTCAGTACTTCCGCGTCACCGGGATAGTTGGCGATGTCCGTCACGATTCCACCGACGCTGCACCGCCAATGGAAATCTACGTGCCCCTTGGAACCACTTATTGGCCGCAACTCAAGTTTGTTGTTCGAACATCCATGCCGCAAGCTGAATTCGCTCAGGTGGTTCGCGCCAGCATTCAACCGTTATTGAGTGATCAGATTATTGAAAAGCTGGGACCGTTAGCTGAGCAAACGGCGGAGACTAAAACAGCTCCCAGAATACGAGCACTATTGATTTCAGGATTCGCGCTGCTGGCGTTGGCGCTTTCTTCTATTGGATTGTTCGGATTGCTATCGTATGAAATCGCCCGGCGCGCCCCTGAATTCGGACTAAGAATCGCGTTGGGTGCACAGCCTGCTCAGATCGCAAGGACGGCGTTACGACATGGATTAATTCCTTCGCTATCGGGCTTGGCGATAGGAATTCCGCTGGCCTTGTTACTGAGCCAGACCTTGCAATCCATGTTGTATAGCGTGCAACCGAACGATCCGCGCACTTATATTGTGGCGGCAGTGCTGGCGATTGCCACATCGCTGCTGGCCTGTTTAGTTCCAACAGGCCGGGCAATGCGAGTGAATCCAATTTCAGTATTGCGGCAAGATTAACCGACTACCAGGAAATCTGAGCTGGGAAAAATTCCGCTACCAGATCTTCGTAATACGGCTTCAGTTCGGTGAGCGAAGGCTTCACATCGCTCTTTGAATAAAGGTCATAAGGATTGAAGGCTCGTACTGCATCGAACAACTTCAGGTCTTTGGCGTTCATCAAATTTTGATAAGCACCCTCGCGATGGCCGGGGTAGAACGAATGATAGCGAATCATGTACTGTGCCTCTTCGGGTAGATAGGGGCGAGTTACATGATACAGATATTCATCGTGGCCCCAGGACATGTCTACTTTGTCCAAGCCACAGCGTTCTTCATAAATGCCATTGGCAGTTTGAAATTCAGAAACTTTGTTATCGGCATTGGCCGCGAAATACTCAGGAAAAACAATGGTGTTTGACCAGGCGCAGCCGGTGGGGAACGTATCGCCAACCACTGCCCACTGCGGTTCATCGAACAAGCACAGAACTTTGCCCATGTCGTGAATGAAACCGGTAAGCACCATCCAACGCGGATGCCCGTCCTTGCGGATGGCTTCGGCGGTTTGAAGATTGTGCTCCATCTGGGTGAGGTCGGTGTCAGGATCAGAATCGTCCACCAGCGCGTTCAGGCGGTCCATGGCGTCCCAAATGCCCATCTTCGCTTTTGCCAACTTGCCGTATTCCTGTTTTTTCGCACGCGCGAATTCGTGAGTTTGTAGCGCGTGATTTTGGCGGTAGAAATCTTTTACTACTTGAGGAGAGGATTCGTCGAACACCCGGAATTCTTCTTTCTTCCGATCGGTCCGGTAGCGGCTCTTTACGAAATCATCCCACTGTTCCAGGTTGTCTAAAGGTCCGGCATTCGCTGTGCTCATATTTATTTACTCTCTGAAGTAATTCTATCAAATTTCATGCCAGTCCCAGAATCGAACCTCAGCACCCTCATCGCAGGAAACGATTTGGCGGTGATTTGGGAGCCAAGCAGCGTTTACCGCCATGTTGGAATGGCCCTGGAACACCTTCAGACAGAGGCCTGTTTTCGCATCCCAAACACGAACTGTGTAATCGTGAGCGGCGGAAAGAATCCAGCGCCGGCAAGTGCTCCATGCAACGCTCCGGATGGTTTCGGTATGGCCGTTGAAAACTTGAAGGCAGTGCCCCGTGTTTACGTCCCACAGTTTGATCTGACGTGAACAAGAAAGCAACTGGCTTTGATCTGTGTTCCAGGCGAGGCACTGGACATGATAGGTGTGAGCTTCGATGACGCGGAGACATCTGCCTGTTTCGATGTCCCAAACGCGGATGGTTCCATCGCGAGAACCGGAGACAGCGCGCCTCTGATCCGCAGCTAACAATGCACAATAGGCACCGTCGGTGTGGCCTTTGAACACTTGCAGGCACTTGGCATTTTCGAGATTCCAGACACGCACAGTATGATCGCCTGACGCTGAGATGGCGTAGCGCTGATCGTTGCTGAATGCTAAATCACGAACGAACCCTTTGTGACCTTTGAGGATTTGCAGACATTTCCCCGTGCCGGCATCCCAAAGCCTGGCGGTATTATCGAACGATCCGGATAGAACGTATCGCTGATCGGGACTCCAGGCCAATCCCCAAATTCGTTCCTTATGGCCTTCCAATTGACGGATGCATTTCCCGGTTGCAAGATCCCACATTCTGACTGACTTGTTTACGACGCCTGTTACAGCTCGTGTCCGATCGGGACTGAAGGCGCAAGTTAGGTCGCTGGATTTGATTTCCAGTTGGACTACTTTAGCAGCACTGGTATTCGGCATAATGGATAGTTCATGGCTAGCGACGATCCAACAAAACTCCGTTCCCACGTTTGGTTCAACGGACGAGAGTATTATAACTTTTCACGACGGGCGAATTTGCGGTCGCTTGGTTTTAATCGTGACATCTTTAAAGGTAAACCCGTCATCGGTATTTGCAATTCGTGGAGTGAACTGAACAACTGCAACGCCCATTTGCGTGACGTTGCCGATGCCGTGAAGCGTGGGGTTTGGGAGGCGGGCGGATTCCCATTGGAATTTCCCACAATTTCGTTAGGTGAGCAGTTTATGAAGCCTACCACCATGTTGTTCCGCAACTTGATGGCGATGGATGTGGAGGAATCGATCCGGGCAAATCCGTTGGATGGTGTGGTGCTTCTTTGCGGCTGCGATAAGACAACACCGGCTCAATTGATGGGAGCGGCATCGGCTGATATTCCGGCAATTTTTGTTACTGGCGGACCCACTCTTTCCGGCAACTATAAGAACAAACCCTTTGGCACTGGCACCGATGGACGGAAGATTTTTGATTTGTACCGCACTGGCCAAGTCAGTGAAGAAGAGATGATTGAAATTGAAGGTTGCATGGTGCGCAGTGCTGGACACTGCACCGTGATGGGCACGGCATCCACGATGGCTAGCATCACGGAAGCGTTGGGGATGACATTGCCTGGTTGTGCGGCGATTCCGGCTGTTGATTCGCGCCGCTATGCGATTGCTGAGCAATCTGGCAAACGCATTGTTTCGATGGTCCGCGAAGACTTGAAGCCATCGAAAATATTGACGCGAGAATCCTTTGAAAATGCGGTGATGGTGGATATGGCTATCGGTGGATCGACCAATGCAGTGGTGCATCTTTTAGCCATTGCTGGGCGCGCCGGTGTGAAACTTAGTTTGGAAGATTTTGATGCGATTTCGCGGAAAACCCCGTTTCTGGTGAATGTGCGGCCTAGTGGCGAACATTTGATGGAGGAATTTTTCTACGCCGGTGGTGTGCCAGTGGTGATGAAGGAACTGCTGCCGCTGCTGAATCGCGATTGCATCACTGTTTCTGGAAAGTCTATCTCGGAAAACATTGCTTCGGCGGAATGTTTTAATCGGGATGTGATCCGTACTGTTGATGCTCCGCTGCATCCTACTGGTGGCACCGTTGTGCTGCATGGAAATTTGTGTCCCCGCGGGGCGGTGATCAAGCCTACGGCGGCATCGGCGCACTTACTGCAGCATCGCGGCAAGGCTTATGTTTTTGAAAATTATCAGGTGATGCACGATGCGGTGGACCAGATGGATCTGCCCATTGATAAGGACACAATCCTGGTGATGAAAAACGGTGGGCCGATTGGTGCGCCGGGGTTTCCGGAATGGGGTCACATCCCAATGCCGAAGGTGCTGCTGGCGCAGGGTATTGACGATTGCGTGCGGATATCGGACGCCCGGATGAGTGGCACTAGCTTTGGTACTGTGGTGCTGCATGTAGCTCCGGAATCGGCGATTGGCGGGCCTTTGGGTGTGGTTCAGACTGGCGATGAAATTGAGTTGGACGTTGAAGGGCGGCATTTGAATCTGCTGATTTCCGTTGAAGAAATGGCGGCGAGGCTGGCTAAGTTTAAACCTGCCAAACCACATTACAATCGCGGGTATGGAAAGTTGTTTCTCGATCATGTGACGCAGGCTGATGAGGGGTGCGATTTTGATTTTCTGCACCGCATTGATTCAGAAGAATGAGGTTCCTTCGTTCAAGGCCGTGGCTGTTAGTCGTCTTAGTGGCGGCATTATTTTTGCTTGCGGACAGGGGCGCTTACAAAAACTACTTTCATCCTGACGACCTGGATAACATCGCATGGACGAGCGTGGTTGATTCCCGTGAGTTTGTGGATGGGTTTGTTTCTCCAAGATATTCGAAATGGAATTTTCGACCTGTTGGCCACTCTTATTTTTTCATCCTTAGCCGCTTTGCTGGTTTGAACTTCTCGCCCTATGTGTCTGTTATTCAGGCAATCCACATCCTCAACATCATTCTGGTTTGGTTACTTACTGGCAGCTTTGGAATGCGCACTATGGCTCGATTGGCGGCCATTGTATTTTTCGCGTTTCACTCTGCCGTTTTCGATGTTTACTACAGGCCGATGTATATCTTCGACTTACTGTGCGCCACGTTCTGTTTACTTACTATTTGCCTTTGGCGCAAGGACAAGTTTTGGTTGAGCCTGCTTACTTTTTGGTGCGCCTATAAATCGAAGGAGTTGGCTATCCTCTTACCATTCGTTCTGATGCTGCTTGAATTTTGGTTTGGATCGAAACGGTGGTGGCGCTTGGTTCCATTTTTTGCGATCTCTGTGAATTTTGGGATGCAAGCATTCCTGTTGAGAGACCCCAATCCCACGCCGTATAGTCTGGTCTTTACTTCTGAGGCCATTGGGAAAACTCTTGCATTCTACACGCCACAAATTTTCATTGTGCCGCTTTTACTTGTGCTCCCCATGTTTGCGGTTTTTAGAGATAAGAGGAGTTACTTCGGCCTCTTACTGGCGTTTCTGTTGTTTTTTCCCATGCTGTTTGTGCCGGGAAGATTGTATGGAGCCTATTTGTACCTCCCCTTGGCGGGTATCGCTTTGGCGATTGGGGCATTGGCTGACCGTTCAAATCTTGCGGCACACATCACGCTGGCGGTTACTTGCCTTGCCTGGCTACCCTACCAATACAAGTTACTCCGAGACTACCGCAATGTAACATTGGCTGAAGGTGATGAAAATAGAGCCTACGTCCGGGGAATTCGGCAAATCTCGCTGGTGCAACCCGGAGTAACACTGGCAGTAAGTGAAAGTGCGCCAAAGAACATGGCGTTCTGGGGCACAGACGGGGCACTTCATTTCATTTATAAAAATCCTGAACTGAAAGTGATCCACATGAACCAGGGAGTTCCAGAGAATATTCCGGCGTCGGGAAACATGTTGTTGTTGAGTTGGGATGCCTTGAAAAAGAGGGTAAACTACGTGGCCCATAGGGCCGGGGAACCGGAAGCGCCGACAATCAAAATGGGGGTGCTGACTCCAGTGTGGCAATTGGAAGAAGGCTTCTTTCCTGTTAGTGGCGGCTTCTGCTGGACTTCGCCAAAATCCCGAGCTCGTTTAGGCCGTCCTAAGGGTGCTGAGATGTTTGAGGTGACGGCGAACATTGGTCCTGATTACATTAAGCAAGTGAAGCAGGTGACTTTGACGGTGAGGATAGATGGGGAAACGGTGGGGCAACGAACCTTCACAAAACAGGGAGTGCAGCGAACGGAATGGCCGGTGGCGAAGAAGCCCGAAGAAACGGTGAAGGTTGAATTTGAGGTGGATCCGCCATTGAAAATGGAATATGCGGACAAGAAGGAATTAGGAATTCCGATTGTTAGTTTCGGATACGTGCCGTGATTTCGCTACTTCAAAAATACCTTTAGTTTTTCCAATAGCTGTTCTGACCTCACGGGTTTGCTGAGGTAATCGTCCATGCCCGCATTGAAGCATTTCTCACGATCCTCTGCCATGGCTCCAGCGGTTAGGGCGACGATGGGGGTACGTCGAAGGTCCCCTTCGCGGATGCGGATTTCGCTGGTGGCCTGGTAGCCGTCCAGCTCTGGCATCTGGCAATCCATGAAGATCAGGTCGTAAGGGAGTCTGGCTGTCATAACCAGGGCATCGCGGCCATTGGCGGCAACGTCCACCCGGCATCCCAGCTTGGTGAGCATTGCTACTCCTACCTTTTGGTTGACCATATTATCTTCCACTAGTAAGATGCGTTTGCCTTCGAAGCGGGGGATTTCTTTCGCTGTTGGGACTGGCGGCACAATGCCAGCATTGCGGTTCCCTAAAACAATATGAATGGTATCCAGCAACACAGCTTCCCGAATGGGTTTCACCAGACAGGCATCGAAGCTAGCAGAACGGATGCGACCAACCTCCTTTGCCTCGTCGGTGGCGGTTTTCAGAATGATTGCCGGTGCCCTGCCATGGCCGGTTTCCCGCAGTTTATGTGTTATGTCTGCGCCATTTGAGCCCAAGCTATGATCCATAAATATGAGCCTGTATGGGGTTGAGTCTTTGGCCGTACTCACCATTTGTAGTGCGTCTTCGGCAGTTGCGGATTCCTCTGCGAGCATGCCCCAACGCCGGCATAATTCGGTGGTGACGAAGCGGCTGATCTGATGCTGGTCAACTACCAAAACACGCAGCCCTTCCAGCTTTGCGGTGGGCAGTGGAATGGTCTCAATGGACGGATTCACACGGAGAGGGATTTCAAAGTAGAAAGTGGACCCCTGGTCCGGCTGGCTTTCGAGTCGTATATTCCCACCCATCATATTGATCAATTCCTGGGAAATGGCTAACCCCAGGCCGGTGCCGCCATACTTGCGGGTTGTTGTACCATCCAGTTGTTGAAATTTTTGAAACAGCGAGCTTTGTACTTCTGCTGGAATTCCGATCCCGGTATCGTGGACGGATATTTGGATTTTGGAGATGATGGCGGAGATGGCGTTACACTTAACTTCCACCAATAGATGTCCGGTGTTGGTGAGCTTGCGTGAAGCACTTCAGTGGACTGGGCAGGGTAGAGGAAATATTCATCTGAGGATGAGTGGAGCTTGGCTGCGATGCTGCAAGGGCTTGTGGGGATGGCAGAACAATAATGGAGTACCTTTCAAGTGTTTCTCATGCTCAATTGATGTATCCAAACAACAAGTGCGCGGGTAGAGAGATCCGGTAGATCGACTACTGAAAGTGTCGCCGAAATTGATGTGAGCTATGCCGGGAATGCACCAACAATCCAGATGTGATTAATCAGGTCGGCCAAGACAAGATTGCTGGAAATTGCACTTAACATGAGCTTGGCTATTGGGTTAGGCATTGTTATTGTTCGCTGGGGCAATCCGGCCAAACGGGGCAGGAATCCGCGTCCTTCGCAACTTGAGCAATACTTAAAGTATGCGTGAAGTTCGTGTCGGTATAGTGGGCCTGGGTAATGTAGGTCAAGGCACCATGACCATTTTGGCGGAGACCGCCCAACAAATTGAGCAAAAATTAGGATTCCCGTTGCGGGTGAAAATCATCTGTAGCCGTAGTGTGGATACAGTCGCCGTTCCCGCTGGCCTTTCAGGTGTGGAACGGACCACCGATTGGCGTCGCGTGGTGGAACATCCTGAAGTGGACATTGTGGCTGAGCTGATTGGTGGCACAACCGTGGCCCGGCAGATTGTGGAAACCGCGATTGACAAAGGGAAAAGCGTTGTTACCGCGAACAAAGAAATGATGGCCTCCATCGGTGGAGACCTGTGGGAACGGACCATTGCCAAACGCGTGAATCTGGCGATGGAAGCAAGCGTAGCTGGAGGCATTCCGATTCACGCGGTCTTGCGTGAAGGAATTTCCGGCGACCGTGTTACCGCGCTCTACGGAATCCTGAATGGCACCAGTAACTACATCCTGACTGAAATTGAAAAGCACGGCTCAGCATTTGCCGACGTGTTGGCCGAGGCCCAAAAATTAGGATACGCTGAGGCTGATCCTACGGCTGATGTGGATGGGTTCGACGCGCGTAGCAAACTGGCTATTCTAGCAGCACTGGCCTTTGGCATGAAGATTACCGCTTCCGATATTTTCACCGAAGGCATTCGCCGCATTTCCCCGATTGATTTCCAATATGCCCATCGCCTGGGTCACACGATTCGCTTGATCTGCGGAGCGCGTCAAACCAAGGAAGGCTTGATCCTCTCGGTGCGGCCGGCGCTGATCCCCCAATCCACTATTTTGGCTAATGTGCACGGTGCCTATAACGCTGTTTGGGTGCGTGGACTGTATGGCGAAGATACGTTTTACTATGGCCGCGGCGCTGGACCTCGACCGACGGGAGTTGCGGTTGTTAGTGATCTGATGCGTGTAGCTAGGGAAATTGTCAATGGGTCACCCGAACGTGTTTCGCCCTTTGCGCATGAACGATTGGGCGAGTTCCAACCTATTTCTGTTCTTCAACAAAAACGCGCTTATTTTCTGCGATTCCGGGTGGAGGATCGTCCTGGAATCATTGCCTCTCTTGCGTCTATTCTTGCCGAGAAAAACATCAGCCTGGATGCTGTGCTGCAACTTCCTAGCGAATCGAAAACAGATTTGCCGTTTGTGATCACCGTTGAACCAAGTTCGGAAAGTGCCGTGCAGGAAGCGGTTGCTGCTATGGCCAAACTTGATTTCATGGTGGAACCGCCGCTAGCCTTACCAATGGAGACGTCATTATGAAAAAATTACTGGCATTTTGCCTTCTTTCTGTACCCGCCTGGACCCAAGTTGCGGTGGAGGCCAATTCTGGCTATAAGACTCCAGAAGCGCGCGCCGGCATTGCGAAGACGCTGAGTTCGGATGAGCGGGATTCGCGCCAACGTCCTAAGGAATTGGTGGCGGCGTTGGGGTTAAGACAAGGTATGCACGTTGCCGACATCGGCACTGGCGTGGGCTACATGCTGCCATATTTTTCGCAGGCAGTAGGCGCGTGGGGTCGTATTATTGCGGAGGATATCTTTCCTGATTTTCTGGCGAAAGCGAAGGAATACACTGCCAGTAAGGGTTTGAAGAACGTTGATTTTATCCAAGGAACGGAGAAGAATCCAAAGTTGCCGGCCAGCACTCTGGACTTGGCGGTGGTGCTGGATGTCTATCATCACTTCGACTATCCATCCGAAATGCTGGCGGCTATTCATGCGGCTCTTAGGCAGAACGGACGCCTTGCCATTTGCGAATACTATAAGCGGGTTGGTGCGATGGGCGATCCCACTTCCGATCGCGCGCTGAAGCACATTCGTTTGGACGAAGCCGATGTAATCAAGGAAATAGAAGCCAATGGCTTTAAGTTAGTGAAGTCGGCAGAATTCAATCCGAAGTCGCAATACCTGGCTATATTCGAGAAGAAATGAACTTATGAATCGCCGTCAATTCGGAGTTACAGCACTTGCATCAGTGGGTGGTCTTGTTGGTCAATCGCCAAAGCCTTTGGCTCGCCCATCGGTGGATCAACTGGCATGGCATGCAATGGAAATGTCCATGTTCGTGCACTTTGCCCCGAACACTTGGCAGGATCGAGAGTACGACGATTTATCTACGCCATTGGACAAGATCCAACCGACTAAATTAGATACCGACCAATGGGTAAGCGTGGCGAAATCGATGGGTGCCAAGCAGATCGTTTTTGTTGCGAAGCACACAGGTGGGTTCTGCTGGTGGCAAACGGAGACTGCTAAATACGGCACCAAGGAGCTGGGTTGGCGCGGTGGTAAGGCTGACCTGATGGCTGATCTTTCCAAATCCTGCAAACGCGCTGGCTTGAAGATGGGTGTGTATTTGAGTCCGCAGGATCGGAGTCAGGAAGTTGGTTTGGGTGGGAAGGCAAGGACTCCCGAAACACAGATAAAGTACGATGCCATTTTTCGCCAGCAACTTACTGAGTTACTGAGTAAGTACGGGGAGATAAGTGAAGTGTGGTTCGATGGTTCAAGCGTGGTGGATGTTGGTGACATTTTGAAGCGTCACGCTCCACATGCAATGGTCTTTCAGAGTAAGTACGCGACCATTCGCTGGGTGGGCAACGAATTGGGTTACGCACCTGATCCGGCTTGGAATTCGGTTTCGGCCGAGGCTGCGGCAAGTGGAGTTGCAACGGCAAAGGACGGCGCTCCAGACGGAACTATTTGGTTGCCCAATGAATGTGATGCTCGTATGCGTCGCGAATGGTTTTGGAATACGAAGAATGCCGAATCGTTGAAGACGGTGGATCAGTTGATGCTGATGTATTACCGCTCTGTAGGGCATGGGTCTTTGCTGCTGCTGAACCATACGCCGGATATGACTGGCGCCATTCCGGAGTCCGATGCAAAGCGTGCTGCTGAGTTTGGAGAAGAAGTTCGGCGTCGTTTTGAAGAGCCGGTTGCAGTGACGAAAGGCACCGGTCGCATTCTGGAATTGCGGATGCCAAAATCGGCGAGAATCGATCATGTAGTGTTGATGGAAGATATCAAGAACGGCGAGCGAGTTCGTAAGTATTTATTAGAGGGAATGACCGGGGAGGGCTGGAAGCCATTGAGCCGCGGAACTTCGATTGGGTATAAGAAGATCGATCCGTTTCCGTCGAAAGATCTGCTGCGAGTGCGGTTGCGAATTGAGGAATCGTATGGTGATCCCGTTTTGACGCGCTTCGCAGTTCATGCTGTTGGAAAAGGCGAAGGGCTGGCTCCCATCGATTCGTTCCAGACGCATATTCTGTTTAGCTGGGATCCGCGGACCGTCAAGGTGGGTGAAGATACTTGGGATCTGAACATCACTGAATTCGCAGAAGCCGCGGGCCAGTATGAACTGGAGTTTTTGTCGACTGGAGGCGCTAACCGATTGAGTGTTGAAAGCGTGTCTTTATTACATGGTGGAACTGATTCTCCGGAGTTCGTGCGCAGGTTGGGAAGAGGACCGCAGTTCCGTGTTTCGATCACCGGGCTGGGTGAAATTCTGAAGCTGCGCGCGAAGGTAACGGTAAAAGATGGGACGGACACGTTCGGCCAAATTTTCCTGCGGCAAGTTGAGTAGCAGTTTAGGGTAGAGGCATGGCTTTTTTAACGAACACTGGGCAGCAACGGTGGATCGGATGAGGCGTAGAAATAAGAAGAATGCAACCACTGCCCAAAGCGAAACCAATATTGCAGCTTACCAATGGTCGATCCAATAGCAGTAACATAAAGCCCCTCAAACCAGATGTCCAAACAAGATGATGCTGGGCGGCCGATGTACGGCGGGCGCACAGAATAATCAAGCTGGCCAAGGACAATTGGTGGGCGGCACTGTAGGTGCACCTGGGACCTTGTCCTGGATGTTTAGTAACAAGCTGCGGACAGCAGAATAGCTGGGTGCGTCAGGGAGAGTCCCATCGCGAAAAAAGAGTTTCCATAATCTGCAGTTCGCGTCCATAAGGGCGGCCCTTCCTGGTTTCATTGGAATCCTATGATGTTTTGTAGAACCATCTGGAAAATAGCATTCGAGAATCTGCCAGAGGCAAGAGAAATCTGCGCTACTCTATGCGAAGTGGGTATTGAATGCCAACCTTACACTTCGGCGGAGGCGCGGGTATTTCGCCGTCTATCCACGCCCGAGAGAATTCAGAAGTTTCTGGATGAAGAGTTGGCCTATAACCATGCGGGGACCTGTTATTCTCCCCGGCAGGTTTTGCAGCTTGGCAGGGCACATTGCATGGAAGGCGCGGTGTTTGCGGCAGCCGCGCTGCAGTTCCATGGCCATCCTCCATTGCTTGTCGACCTGGAAGCTAAGCATGACGATGACCATGTGCTGGCCGTCTATAAGGTTGGGCAACTATGGGGATCGTTGGCTAAGTCGAATTATTCAGGATTGCGGTACCGGTCGGCTGTTTACAGGACCTTGCGGGAACTAGTGATGAGCTACTTTGATCAATATTTTAACCTACGCGGCGACAAATCTTTGCGAGCCTTCTCACGGCCTGTACACCTAAAGCGGTTCGACCGCATCCAATGGATGACGCGCCAGACGGAGGTGTGGGAAATTCCGGAACACCTGTGTACCATCGGCCACACTCCATTATTTTCCGACGATGTGGCGAAGGGGTTGCGTCGAGTAGATAAGAGGATTTTTGCTGCTGGACGGCTAGGCGGCGTGTTTACAAAGTAAGAATCATGAACTGGACTAGAAGAACTTTTCTTGCTGTTACTGGGGCTTCGGCGCTGGTTGGGCAGACTCGGACGAAGCGTCCAAACATTGTGCTGATTATTAGCGATGATCAGGGTTATGGCGATTTGTCGCTGCATGGCAACCCTTATTTGAAAACTCCAAACATTGACCGCATCGGGAAGGAAGGAGCGCAGTTCACGCAGTTTCAAGTGTGCCCAGTATGTTCGCCGACGCGGGCGAGCTTAATGACCGGCCGATACAACTACCGCACTGGCGTTGTTGATACGTATTTGGGCCGCTCGATGATGCACACGGATGAAGTGACGCTGCCGCAATTTTTGAAGCAAGCGGGATATCGCACTGGCATTTTCGGCAAGTGGCATTTGGGTGATACGTATCCGATGCGCCCGTTGGACCGCGGTTTTGAAGAGGGCGTCTATATAAAAGGCGGCGGGATTGGGCAGCCTTCCGACCCTCCTGGTGGATCTAGCTATACCGATCCGTTCGTTTATGAAAATGGAAAGTTGATTCAGAAGAAAGGGTACTGCACCGACATCTTTTTCCGTGGGGCTCAGGAATTTGTGGCGATGCATCGAGAGGAGCCGTTTTTTTGTTATCTGGCACCGAATGCTCCGCACGATCCCTTGGAAATTGCTGATGCCTATGTTGCACCTTTCCGTGGAAAGAATCTTGGGGAGAAAACGGAGCGGGTGTATGGCATGCTGGCGAATCTGGATGAGAACGTCGCAAATTTGATCAACACTCTGGACAAACTGTATATTCTGGACGATACGATTTTGATTTTCATGACGGACAACGGGCCGCAGCATGAGCGCTACAATGCGGGCATGCGAGGGATTAAGACTACTGTTTATCAAGGCGGCATTAGGGTCCCTTTCATGGTGCGATTCCCGCGGAGCATCAAGGCTGGGTGGGAAGTAAGTTACATTGCGGCTCACATTGATATTCTTCCAACGTTGTTAGATTTTTGCCGGGTGCGATTGCCTGACAATTTGCAAATAGATGGACGGAGCCTCGTTCCAGTGTTGACGGGGCAACCATCGCAGTGGGCTGACAGAACAATATTCACGCAATGGCACAGAGGAGATGAGCCGGTATTGTTTCAAAATGCAGCGGCACGAACTCAGAGGTATAAGCTGATTAATGGGAAAGAATTGTATGACATGCAGGAGGATCCGGGAGAATCGAAAAACATCGCTGGGCAGAAGCCGGAGGTTGTTGCCAAGTTGCGCAAAGAGACTGAGGCATGGTTTAAGGAAGTAGGTGAAACTCGAGGGTATGCGCCGCCGCGAATATTTGTTGGCACGGAAGTGGATAATCCAGTGACGCTGTCGCGTCAGGATTGGCGGGGGCCCGAGGCGGGTTGGGACCGGACTTCTATTGGCTTTTGGGAAGTGGATGTGAAGGCCAAGGGAAATTATGAAGTGCTGCTGCGCATTAATCCTGCCAGGGAGGCAGGCGAGGCAACTGTGCATTTAGGAATGCGCGATTGGAAACAGAAATTTGAAAAAGGTGCCGAAGAAGTGCGGCTTGCGGGATTGGCATTTGAGGCTCGTAAGGGAAGGTTTGAGGCGCACATTTCTTATGCAGGGTCCGCCAGTAAGTTAGGGGTCTTGTCAGCGGAAGTTCGAAAGATGTGACTTCCGGAAATCCGCTATTGTAGAAACTTGATCGTAACTCCGAATAATTTCTTTTATGCCAATCTTGGCTTGGCTCGTAGAATCGCGCATTCCGATGCGCAGTCGGCTGCGGCGCGTCCGGTGGCTCATCGGGAAATTTATCCTGATTCGCAAGCATGCTGCCTTGAAGTGAAAGGTGCTTTGGCAACGTTCATCACAGCGGGATCGCCTTTGACGAATGTTCTGAATTTGGGAATGAACGGTGTCGTTGAAGAAGGTGATCTGTACGAGATTGAGCAGTTCTACCTTGAACGAGCTGCGCAAATATTCATCGAACTTTGTCCATTGGCTGATGGGGAAATCATGGCGCTGTTGAGCAAGCGTGGGTATCAGCCGGTGCAATTTGAGAACGTATTGGCGCGGCCCATTCCTGCGGAAACGTTCCAATTTACTCCTGCTTTTCCTGTGGTGCATCCCGAGCGAGAGATGTGGGCGCGCATGCTTGGACAGGGGTTTACGGAGATGGATGACCCTAGTGATGAGGCTCTTGATACTGGTCGCATTTTACATCAGACCGAGGGGCTTTGTGCATATGGCGTGGAACTGGATGGGTGCTTGAGCTCGGCAGCTGCTTTGGAGATCCGCGGAGACATTGCGACGTTTTCCGCCGATGCAACATTGCCCAAGGCGAGGGGCCGTGGGGCGCAGACTGCGCTGATCCAACATCGCTTGCTGGATGCACAAAAGCAGGGCTGCCAGATTGGAGTGGCGATGACCGCCCCCGGTACCGTATCGCAGCAAAACTACGAGCGGCATGGGTTCCGCGTAATGTATACAAAAACGACGTTCACCAAGATTGGATAAAATTCAAGACTCATGAATAAGACTGTTGGGAAAATCTTTTGGTTGCTGATTGCGGTTATTGCGGCGTTCACCTTAGGGGGGATCGCGATGAACCGGGGCGAGCCAGTGAATTCCATGTGGCTGGTGGTTGCATCAGCATGCACCTACATTACGGGATACCGTTTTTATGCGGCGTGGATTGCGGCGAAGGTGATGGCGCTGGATGACAATCGGGCGACGCCTGCTGAGAGAATGCGCAACGGGCACGATTACGAACCGACGAATAAGTGGATTGTGTTTGGACATCATTTTGCCGCGATTGCTGGGCCGGGTCCATTGGTGGGTCCGACGCTTGCGGCTCAGTTTGGGTATTTGCCGGGGACACTTTGGATCATCATCGGCGCTGTGTTGGGCGGCGCTATTCAGGATTTCATTATTCTGTTTTGCAGTGTGAGGCGTGATGGGAAGTCGTTGGGGCAGATGGCGAAAGAAGAAATTGGCAAGGTTGGTGGCCTCACTGCGTTGATCACGGTGCTGTTGATCATGATTATCCTCCTGGCGGTGGTTGCGCTGGTTGTGGTGAATGCGCTGAAGGGCAGCCCATGGGGAACTTTTACGATTGCGGCCACCATGCCGATTGCGGTTTTCATGGGACTGTATTTGCGATTCTGGCGTCCGGGGAAAGTGTTGGAAGCTTCGGTTATTGGGTTCTTATTGATTCTGGGGAGTATCTTCGCTGGTGAGTGGGTGGCGCATTCGGCAACATGGGCGCCTTGGTTCACACTTTCTGGATTGACCCTGGCGATCTCAGTGATTGTTTATGGATTTTGCGCCAGTGCGTTACCGGTTTGGTTGCTGCTGGCACCGCGCGATTATCTTTCGACTTTCGTGAAGTTGGGTGTGGTGTTGATGCTGGGAGTTGGAATTTTATTCGTGCAGCCGAATTTGCAAATGCCGCCACTGACTCGATTCATTGACGGTACAGGGCCGATATTTGCGGGTTCGGTTTTCCCGTTCTGTTTTATCACCATTGCTTGCGGTGCAATTTCAGGGTTTCATTCGTTGATTTCTTCCGGGACTACACCGAAGATGATTTGCAAAGAGTCGCACGTGTTCCCCGTTGGCTACGGATCCATGTTGCTGGAAAGTTTTGTGGCGATTATGGCCATTATTGCTGCCTGTGTTTTGGATCCAGGCGTTTACTTTGCGGTAAACTCTCCGGCCGGAATTATTGGGGCGACTCCGCAGGCGGCGGTGGCGACGGTGACTGGTTGGGGCTTTCCAGTGACTGCTGATCAAATGGCCGAATTGGCGAAAAGTGTTGGTGAGGAGAGCTTGTTTTATCGAACTGGCGGAGCTCCTTCGCTTGCGTTAGGGATGGCTCATATTTTTGCGAAGGGGCTGGGTGGCAATGCGATTCTTGGATTCTGGTATCACTTTGCGATTATGTTTGAGGCGCTGTTTATTCTTACGGTGATCGATGCGGGGACTCGTGTGGGGCGGTTCATGCTGCAGGATTTGTTGGGCCACGTTTATGCGCCGTTGGGGCGAACCAGTTGGATGCCAGGAGTCATATTTTCCAGTCTGGTAATTGTTTTGAGTTGGGGATATTTTCTGGTGCAAGGGGTGTTGGATCCGTTGGGAGGAATTAATACGCTGTGGCCATTGTTTGGGATTGCAAACCAATTGCTGGCGATTATTGCGCTGTGTTTGGGGACGACGATTCTTGTAAAGATGCATCGGGCTCGATACATGTGGATCACCATAATGCCGCTGGTGTGGTTGGTGACGGTGACCTTCACCGCTGCTCTTCAGAAAATATTCAGTGAGGTTCCCCGGATTGGATTTCTTTCGCAAGCGAGAGTTTTTGAAGGGAACATTGCTGCGGGGAAAGTGGCTGCGGCGAAGATTGGCGAAGTGAAGACGCTGATTTTCAACAACCAGTTGGACGCTGTGGTTTGTGGTTTATTCCTTGTGCTTGTGACGACGATCCTGATAGATTCCATGGTGCTTTGGGCGGGGATTTTGAGAGGACAACGGGATGCGCGAAGTTTGGAATCTCCATTTGTGCAGACCCGATTGAGTGCGGAGGAAGTATGATTGCGCTAAGAAAACTGGGGCGGATTCTGATGGGCATTCTGCGGGAGATTGGGGATGAGCGTGCGTATCAACGGCATTTAGCGGCGCACCATTGCGAGCCTTCCGGGGCGGAGTGGCGGAAGTTTTCCGAAGAGCGCATGCGGCAGAAGTATGCCAATGCAAAGTGCTGCTGAGGGAGAACTTAAACTTTCTCCGGTATTTCAAAGGGCTTGCGATAGTGCCGCTTCAGCATGGCATTGGCTTCAGAATCGCCGATGAACTTTTCGGTTTTCGCATCAAACGTAAGGTGTCGTTCCAGCCTGTAGGCAATGTTCCCCATGTGGGCCAGGCCGCTGGATAAATGTGCTGTTTCTACAGGGCCATTCTGATCGGAAGTTTTGCGCGACTGCACTGCCTTGATGAAGTTTGCAAAGTGATTGCCCCCCGCCCTGCGCGCTGGACCTTTCACTTTCTTGGGGCCGAGATAGGTTTCGTAGGCATCGTAGTTTTTCACCAGCATGTAGCCTTCTGAACCATAAAAAATATTGCCGACTTCCACGCCGTCTTCGGTGTTGGTGTACCAAGGGCGAACCTCAAACTGGATGATCTTTTTCTGATCAGGATAGGAGTAGGTACTGGTCAAAAGTTCAGGGGTTTCCTTGTCGTCATCGAAGAGGAATTTGCCACCCATTGAGACAACCTTCGAGGGCAGGGAATTGACGCCTAAACCCCACATGCACATGTCTGCTTCGTGACCGCCCTGGTTGCCCACATCGCCATTGCCATAATCCCAATGCCAATGCCAGTTGTAATGGACCAGGCGTTTGGAGAAGGGCCGCTTTTGAGCTGGGCCGGTCCAAAGATCGTAATCGATGTAGCTGGGCACGGGGATTTCCAGAGACTTGCCGATGGATGGCCGGTTGCGGTAAACCAGACCTCTGGCCATATAAACTTTGCCAATCACGCCTGCGCGAAGGTGTTTCACGGCCTCTTGTAGCGCTTCGGAACTGCGAAGTTGGACACCGTGCTGAACGATGCGGTTGTACTTATGCGCGGCTTCCACCATTTTGCGGCCTTCCCAAATATTGTGGC
>JAYUSZ010000397.1:0-7579 GCA_043755435.1 Bryobacterales bacterium
AGTCAAAGGGGGCTTAAGGCAAAACACCTCAGAGCCAGTGCTTTTTCCCTTGACAGAGACAGCCTTCTCATGGAAGGCGTGACCGTCAGGGAGCGGTCGCCAAATAACACGATTATGGTTTCCACTGCCGTTTTTGGGATGATTGCAAAAATGGGCAAATTGGCTTTGTTTTGCAACTTCTGCATTCAGGTTGAAAAGGAATTCGGTTGCTTGCTTTACTTCACTGGCTCCATCTGCAGCAAACTCAATTGTGTAAGCTCCCTGAATAGCGTTTCGATCAAATTCAAGTGTCTTTTCAGTTGAGTAAGCCTCGTGCTCAGCTAATTCGGTAAATCTACTTTCCGCTTCCGATCGCCACAACGTGCCCACGTGTCCGAAAGTAAATCACTCCATCGGAAACTGCCGGCGAAGCCAGCGTTGTCTCGCCCAACGCACTCTTACCAAGAAGCTTGAATTCTGTGCCCGCAGCTAACACAAACACCTCGCCCTCTTCACTGGTTTGATAAATCGCGCCACCCGCTGCAACCGGGGATGCCGTAAACCCCGCAGTCCCTCCTCCCAGCCTCTGCTGGTAATGCAGCTTCCCTGATTTCGCATCAAACACCTTCAATACACCGCGATCTGAACAGCTGTAAATCAACTCGCCGTACACAACGGGCGTTTGCATGTACGCACCGTTCCTCGGTTCGCTCCAAACAATCCCCGCCGATGTTGTAGCGCCTTTCTCCGGTGTAATATCCCCGGACGCTTCAGGCCGAATCGCATACAGCGGAGCAGCCGGACCATGGGCGTTCGTGACGTAAATCAAACCATGTGCGAAAATCGGCGTCGGAACAGGAATATCCCCAAGGGATTTCAGCCGCCACAACTCTTTCCCCGTCGAAAAATCGTAACTGGCAATGTATGGATACGAATTCAATACAATCTGCGTCCGTCCCGCCGCCCGTACAACTGCAGGAGTTGCCCAGCCGTTGATCGCCGTGCCGGCACGTGAGGTCCGCCACAACTCACGCCCATCCTTCGCCGATAAAGCTGCTACAAACGGCGTCTTCTTGGTATCGCATTGCACCACTATCGTGTCCTCGAACAACACCGGCGAACTTGCAAATCCCCAGCTTAAGGATTGATCATTCCATGGGCCCAAATCCAAGAGTCCAAGATCTTTCTTCCAAAGCTGCTTCCCATCAAGGTCGTAGGCAAATAACCCCTCGGATCCAAACAAGGCAATCAGCCTCTTTCCGTCTGTTGAAAGTGTTGTGTTTGCGTGCGTCGCTTTGGTGTGCCGTCTTGCTTTCGGAGCCCCGCTGTGCGCTGTCCGCTCCCACAGCAGTTTTCCCGTTTTCTTATCGAGACAATAGATTTTCCAACTCTGCTCCGTATCGTCATCCGCAGAATCGCCAGCCCCATATAACCCAACTTTCAACGGTGCTTCGCCCACCTTTCGCACCGCCGTCGCCACGAACAGCTTTCCACCCCAAACAATCGGGCTGGAATGACTCAATCCCGGAACCGCAACTTTCCATAGAATGTTTTTCAGCGCTCCAGTTGTCTGGTCCGCATTGAATTCCTTCGCCACCCCGAGTTCGCCGACGCCTGACGCCGAGGGACCTCGAAATGCCGGCCAATTCTCCGCCGCAGTCAACACTCCGGCAACCGCCAAGTACAATCCGAATAAGCTTCTCATGAAAACCATAATGCCTCATTGGACTTCCGAATGCAGCCAGGGGGCATTGTCCAAACCCGGTAATTGAGTTAGGATCAAGAGAGGTGGCAAGAGCATTCCAATTCGTCGCAATGGCATTAATTGCTGTTGTTCTTGTTTGTTCGCAGTGTAAAGCGCTCTGTGCCGTCGGCTCTTGCGAAAAGCCAACACAATCGAAACAAGCAACTGGGCAGCATAAATCTTGCCATCAGGATCAGACTCCAAGTCATGGAAGCTGTTCTCACGTTGAGATGGGGGCCGAAAACGTTTCCATCAGTTCGTCATTCGGACAATTAAGTGGCGAGTTCTTCACCACCAGCGTGACCTACGCGGAAGTTTTAGCATTGTCCACTATCTCCGCAGTAACCTTGCATCGCCAACCGATTCCCGCTTCAAACCAGCTTGGCCTCTCCTCCATACTCCGTATCTGATTTCTACTTTCTTCCCCAAGTAGTCCAGCATCAAAAGATATAAAAGGATTTTAAATTTATGAATGAAAGAAGGACGTTTTTTGCGCGCCTGGCATCGGTCAGCGCTGCGCTGTTTGCCGGGCGAAGTGCTGAAGCTCAACAAAGCAAAGATCCGCACGCTGGGCATGCTGCTCCCGCTTCTCCGCAACCAGCCAAAGCACCTGCGAAGAAAGCCATACAGGGTGTCACGATACCCGATCCCGATCCCCATTCGGCTCACCGGGCCAGCACCAATCTCCCGGTTGAGATGCCCGATCTCCCCAAATTACCTTTCAAAATGGTGGATGGGTTTAAGGAATTCCATCTGATCGCCGAAGTTGTTGAAACCCAATTAATGCCCGGCCGCCCGATGACTGCATGGGGTTACAACGGCAGTATTCCTGGACCCACTATTGAAGTGAATGAAGGCGATCGTGTCCGCGTGATTGTGGAAAACAATCTACCGGAAATGACCGCCATGCACTGGCACGGATTTGAAGTGCCCATGGAAATGGATGGCAGCGTTGGCCTTGGTCAGGATCCGATTCCGCCCGGTGGGAAATTTGTCTACGAGTGGGACCTCCACCAGCACGGGACTTTTTTCTATCATTCCCACTTCGCTATGCAGGAAATGATGGGCATGATCGGCATGTTCATCATGCATCCCAAGAAACCTTATGAACCACGTGTGGATAGGGACTTCGGGCTGGTGCTGCAGGAATGGGCGCTACTTCCCAATAACAATGTTCCCAATACGCTTTCCATGGAATTCAACTGGCTGACTTTCAATGGTAAGGCTGGGCCCGACTGCACTCCAATGATCGTCAAGCAGGGTGAACGTGTGCGCATCCGCATGATCAACATTGGAATGGATCATCATCCCATCCACATGCATGGAGTTCAGTTCGTGATGACCGGCACCGAAGGCGGCAGAGTCCCCCAGCAACTTTGGTACGACATGAACACCATTATTGTGGGGGTGGCGCAGGCCCGGAACATTGAGTTTGAAGCGAAATATATAGGCGACTGGATGCTGCACTGCCACTTGCCCCATCACATGATGAACCAGATGGCGTCCATGGTTGGACCCATCACTCATGGCGGACATGGTTTGCACACCGGGGGCAGCATGACTGACGGCATGGGAATGCTCCGCAAAGGGGATGCGCTGTCTGAGGACTTCGGCCCAGCATTGGGTCGTGGCCTGGGTTTGAGTGCGGATCGGGATCGGGCGACTTCAAATTTGGTTGGGCCTGGACAAGGGCATGAAGGCCATACGATGGCCAAACCCGGTGACCCCATGGAAATGTACCCCAAAGACGATCCAGAGAAGAAGAAAATTCTGGGCTATCCGCAGGATATGTGGATGGTGATGGACGACCTCATTCCCGAAAAACCCGAGAACTTAGGGCTTCGCAAAGGCTGGACCGCTTCCATGATGGGAATGATGACCCTGGTCCGAGTGGTGACTCCAGAAATGTACGACAAGATTATGGAATTAAAGAAAGCTCCTAAATCAACAGCAGCGCCAAAGCATGAGCACGGGAAATAGGTTATGAAAATATTCCAAATTCTATTCGCGATACTCACGATTCTGCCAGTGATTGCGCAGACTGACTTTAGTTGCCCAATGCATGCCGATGTTCATTCCAAAACTCCTGGTAAATGCCCTATCTGTGCAATGATCCTGCAGCCCGCGAAACCCGCGATTGCAAGTGGTCCAAGTCTGAAGTTGGAAGACTTGGAACGCATGGCCCTTGAAGCGAACCCCACCATTGGTCAGGCGCAAGCTTTAGTAGATGCCGCAGCTGGCCGTGCGCAACAAGCAGGGCTTCGCCCCAACCCCAGTTTTGGTGCCAATGGCGAACATGTGTCTAGAGTGACTGGTGGCGGTGCCATTGGTGGATTTGTTGAACAACGTTTCGTCACCGCTGGAAAACTCGGTCTTAGCAGGAAGGTTGCCTTGCAGGAACAGGCAATGTTTATTGAAAATCAAAACGCGCAAAAACAGCGGCTGCTCAATTCTGTGCGGAAGCTCTACTACCAGGCCTTGGGGGATGAGTTACTTATTAACTTTCGTAGTGATTTGGCCGATCTTGCTGTTCGGGCGGTAGGAGTATCGAAAGAGTTGGCAAACGTCGGTCAGGCCGATCGTCCTGATTTGTTGGCGGCTGAAGCAGAAGCAGAACGGCTGCAACTGGATCTGGTGATTGCCCAAAATGCTAAAGACCGGACATGGCGGCAACTCGCTGCCCTGCTGAATAAACCGTCAATGAAGCCCGTTACACTGGTTGGCAATTTGGAGGAAATCCCCAAACTTGAGGTGGATCAGGCGCTGGAAGCCATCTATCGCGATAGCCCGGAATTGCGTACAGCTGAAGTGGGCGTACAGCATTCCCAATTAGCCGTACGCAGGGCAGAGGTACAAAAGATCCCTGATATTTTCGTCCGTGGCGGGCTGCGCAACAATCGGGAATATGGGGAAATTGGACCCAAAGGTCCAACACAACGCCGAGGTCTGGAAGGAATTTTTGATGTTAGTGTACAGATTCCAATTTTCAATCGAAATCAAGGAGCAGTGAAGGCTGCCAAGGCTGAGGCGGAACATGCAAGGCTGGAGGTGAACCGAACGAAGCTGGCCCTTAAATCGCGGCTTGCTTCGGAATACAAAGACTATCAGGATTCATCCGTTTCAGCGGAGCGTTACAGGACCAGAATATTGCCCAAAGCCAAGCAAGCCCACGAACTGTACCTCTCCAACTTCCGCCAAATGGCCGGAGCCTACCCGCAAGCTTTGGTTGCGCAGAGAACTCTACTACAACTCCAAATAAGTTACATCACGGTTTTAGTACATACCTGGCAGCGTTATTCCGAAATTCAAGGGTTGCTTCTGGGAAGTGAGACGGAATTGGGTATGTCTAAACAAACCAGAGAATCCGGGAGTAGCAGCGAGGAGTGATTGATGCTGGGATTGCGTCGCAGCCTATTAGTCATCAAGCGAAGTGAGTTTGGTCAAAATCTGAATAAATAACTCAGCTTCACAAATATCGTCTTCCCGGTGTCTCTATCAGGTCCGCCTCCGATTCTGCGCCCAAAGTCATCCAGGTTCTCTTTGCGGGATGCATACCCAAAATACGCAGCCGTTCCCGGATGCCACAACCAGGTGAACAAGAAATCCGCATTCCACGACTTCCGGTTTCCCAAGGAGGTAAGCGAGGCATTCGGCAGCACTGCAGAATAGTCTAGTATGCCCCGCACGGAAACCTCCTTATTGAACTGGTAGTACATTTTCGACCGAACGATGTGGTTATTGAAGGCCACAGCGGTATCCTGCCCAAGCCGACGATATAGATAGCTGTTTTCTACCCGCAAGCGGTTGGTTGGCCTAAGCAGCAAAGCAGCATTTGCCGTCGTCTGTTTTGCAAGAAAAGGGGCAAAGCCTTCGGCAGATCGAAATTGATTTCATCCCCAATGTTCCAACCGGCGCGGAGGCCCACCCGCTTGAACCGCTCACTAAATAGGCCGATCGCGTTGGAACGCTTGCGGAAATCAATCCCCTGATAGAACTCACCGGCCTCAGTGTGCCCCAACTCAAGAAACGTTGTGCCCCGAAACTCGAATGCGTATGCAAGTTCGTTGCGCCAATCGGTCAGACGGCCAGCATGATTCCAAATGGCGACATTAACTATACCTGGGCCATAAGAAACCAAATTTCCTCCATCATCTCTTCTGAATGAGTAGTTCATCTCCTGCGTGAAGCGTCGGATATCGGTACGTGGAACAAAGCCAAGTTGAGTAAAGAATTCCGGCGATATGTCTTCGTAACGCAGGCCTGCGCCTAGATGCCGCCCGTTCCAATTCAGTTTTGCGTCCGCCAGATAACCGCTGGCCTTCTTCCACTCACTGGCGGCGGCTTGTCCATTAAATGTCAGGTTCTTGTTGAACCTCAGTCGTGTGTCGGCTGAAAACACCCGGTTGGAATTAGCGCCATGTTCCCGGTCAGTTATCAAGAAGCCAACATTAGAATCTTTCCGGAACTCGCGCTTCACACGGCCAGCGAATATTTGTGCATTGCCATCGGAACCAGTGCTTCTGTCGTTGGTTGATAGCAGCCCCACTGCCCAGCCATTTGCCTTTCCGGTCAGCCTTGCGCCATAACCCGGATCGGCAATTCGCCGGGAGAAGAAAAGGTTCTGCGGAGTGTTGAAGAAGGAAGCATTCTCTAAGAAGAAAGGCCTCCTTTCAGGAAACTGAACTTCAAACCGCTGGTTCAGAGTTACCTGAGGCTCGTCGGATTCCACTTGGGAAAAATCTGGATTCGCCGTGAAATCAAAGGTGAAACTATCTTTGATCACAGCCTTGCCGTCAATCCCAACCCGTCCACGATGCACTGACTCTGTTATCGGTTGAAACGTTGTTGAGCGCAGTCCGTTCAAATACGGATTTAGTTGAAGGTTTCTCGCCGGCGAAATATCCTCCAATCCTTCGAGGGTGGCGAATTGCGGCACAAAGCTGGAGATCTTGGAATTGAGGTAAGGCCACCATACAAATTCGTTTTTTCGTGGCATATGGCGGCCGAGAATGATCCCCCAGGTTTGCGCATAAACTGCTGTAATGCGCCCTTCACTATGCCACACTGTGTCCCAATTGCTATCGTCACCCTGCCCTTCGGTGTGGATGCCATCGAGTTGAATACCATGTGGGTTGGAATAGAAGAAGAACGAACGCTGCCTGTCGTGCCAAGTGTCAACGTTCACGCCTACCATATCGTCTGGAAACAAGTCTTCGCGCCGCGCGTACCGTGCGCGTAATTCCTTCGGAGGAGCTTTACACACGAACGCGATATAGAGATTACTTTCATCGTAAGAGAGATATGCCGTGGTCTCTTCCGTTGCGGGCTTGCCGTCACCCGGTGAATTTTGAACGAACCCGGTTACTACTGCTTCTTTTTCGCGAGGTGCGCCGTGGAGATAATCTTCGATGGTGGGAGCTTTCGTGACACGGGGAATCCGCAGAGATTGGTTCTTCTGGGATTGCGCGCATGTAATGGATGCGACAAAACACAAAGCCACGAACCGCCAAGTCAAAATCAATTCTCCATTCCGGCAATTTTACAGTTGCGCTTCAGTTTAACGATCTAAACTTTAGGATGGTGAATGGCCAAACTGTCGCTGCTCGAGGTAATTTTAACGCAGGGGCAATAAATAATCTAATCCATGATGCGTTCTATGAACAACTTTAGATAGGTTACATCACAGTTCTAGTAAATACATTGGCAGCGGTATTCCGAGATTCGAAGGATGATGCTTGGAAGTGAGACAGAATTAGGCATGCCTAAACAGATGGGGGAAGCAGGGAGCATCAACGAGTAAGAAAAAGCCTCATAATCCCAAAAACGGCAGTTGGCGCCCTGTTGAGAGGACAACTC
>JAYUSZ010000398.1:0-7576 GCA_043755435.1 Bryobacterales bacterium
TGGGGCGGCTACTAGTGATCGCGATCAGTGATCAGCTCAGTAACAGCCGCCAACGCCCGTTGCGTTTGTGAATCGGGAAAAGTGGCGATAATGTCGCGCGCTGTTTCCGTAAAGACTTGGGCCCGTTCGCGGGCCCTCTCAATGCCTTTTGACGACTTTGCTAAATCGAAAATCCGTGCAAAGGATACTTCGGTGTAGTCCCCGGCTTTCAGAACCGATTCAACCATGCTTCGTTCCGCAGCCGTTCCCCGTTCCAACGCGTAGATTAAGGGCAGAGTAATTTTGCCTTCACGCAGATCATTCCCAACTGGTTTACCCAAAACGGATTCGGAAGCGGTGAAATCTAGAATATCGTCCACCAGTTGAAACGCCATGCCTAAGTTCCAGGCAAAGTTTCCCAAACGGTTTTCCTCTTCTTCGCTGGCCCCACCTACAATCGCTCCAAGCTTCGCACAGACAGAAAACAAGCTGGCAGTCTTGCGATCCACCAGGTCCATGTAATCACTCTCTGTAACAGTAAGTTTTCCGATCCGCTCCAGTTGCAGAACTTCGCCTTCCACCATTAGTTGGGTCAATGAAATCAGCAAGTCCAGAACACGGAAATTCCGTTCCTTCAAGGCCATTTGAAAGGCCTGCATGTAGAGCCAATCACCAGCAAGCACGCTAGTATGATTGCCCCAAATCATGTTGGTGGACGCCCGACCGCGGCGAATGCCGGCAACGTCGATTACATCGTCGTGCACCAGTGTCGCAGTGTGAACCATTTCCACCACGGCGCCCAGACGGATGGCCATGTCACTAGGCTTTTGGAACAGGCGGCAGGCCAGCAGAAGCAAGGTAGGCCTAAGCCGTTTCCCGCCACCCACCTGAAGGTGACGCGTGATCGCCGTTACCGTATCCACACTGGCAATGGATTCCAGGCGGATTTCTTCTTCAACACGACGCAGATCGTCTTTCACGATCTGGTGAATTTCTAATGCCGAAAAAGTCTGGCCGATTTTGCCAAAGCCCATGGAATCCTCAAGTTTACCCGTTATGCCAATCATGTGGCAAACTTTAGATGTCGATGAACTTCCCTTTTGTACTATTTTTTCAGCTTGTGGTACCTCTTACCAAAGCATTGGAAGACCCTTATGCCAAAGGTGTAAAGCTAATTGAGGAAGGGAAACTGCAACAGGCCGTGACACAGTTGCACCTGGCCGTGAAGCAATCACCAGCAAAAGCGCAGTCCTGGAAGGCGCTAGGAGTCGCCTATGCCATGTCAGGCGACTACACGGCCGCCGAACAACCATTTGAAAAGGCTTGCGGATTGGATAAGAAGCTGCCCGATGCCTGCTATTTTTGGGCGCGAGCACTTTATGCCTTAAACAAGTTTGAACCTGCAGTTCGAGCCTTAAATAAACTGGAGGACTCTCAAACCGGAAGAACCTTTACTGCCCTGGGCCAAGCTCTGGAAGCGCTAGGAAATAGCGAGGCGGCCGAAAAGGTATTCCTGAAGGCAATAGCCGCCAAGGATTCCGCCGGGGAAGCCAGGCTGCGATACGGTATTTTTCTATTCCGCTCAGGCCGAATAACAGAATCGGGAGACATGCTGGAAGCTTCGCTAAAGCTTCTCAACCATTCCCCAGAAGCTGCCGCCGAATTGGGTAGAGTTCGCTACCAGCAGGGGAACTTGCTGGAAGCCGAGCGGCTTTTGCGAATGGCACTTTCATGGGAACCGGGGCGCGAGGCGGCGAAATTGCTGCTTGAAAAAGTAGTGAAGCTTCAGGGTGTGAAATAGTGGTCAACTTGTAAGTTTTGTAACTTTCTTGCTTTGCCGCCAGGATAGACAAATTCCGCTTCCAGAATTATTTTTTCGCTGCCTAATCCAAAGTGCACAATGGGATCGGAAGAACTTGCATAACCAACCGCAGCCGTTGCTTGATTCCACTGTTCGCCGCCTGCGGTTCGGATTTGCACCTGGGTCCCTAACGGCACTCGGAAGCCAATCCAATGCCGCCCGAACGCACTGTTGTTTTGCAAAATCACAGGGGTTTCGTTAAGCCTGGTAACTACAATATCCACAGCCCCATCACCATTCAAATCAGCGAAGGCGGCTCCACGATAAAGACTAGCCGTACCCATTGTTTCGGCCCGAAATGTACGAGTGCCCCCTTTTCCCTCTGTGTTCCACAACATCGCGTTTAACTGTTTCGATGCACGGCTGGAAAACTTTTCCGTATTGTCATTCACATCTCCATTTGCGGTGAACAAATCCTTCCACCCGTCGTTATCAAAGTCAATGGCTGCAGTGCTCCAGCCGCTCCACGGAAGTGTCGCTTGGCCAATTTTCGATGGGTACGTCACGTCCATAAAAAGACCTTTTCCCAGGTTGCGATACAGCGGAAAAGTCTCATTGGCCAAGGCCGTGATGAACAAGTCAGGCTTGCCATCGTTATCAATGTCACGGAAATCCAGGCCCATGGAAGAAAGCGCACGGCCGTCGTCGTTCATGCCGATCCCCGCCATCATCCCCACTTCCCGGAATGTTCCATTGCGTTCATTGTGAAACAGAAAATTAGGAGTAGTGTCGTTTGTGACGGCAACATCTAAAAAGCCGTCGCTGTCATAATCGGCGAATGCCAGGCCCATCCCTTTTCCAATATTGCCTGCGATTCCAGATTCTTTTGAAACATCTGTGAAGTTCCCTTTCCCATCGTTCCTAAACAACGAATTTGAGAGGCCTTCGTAATATTTCGGATGGCAGTAGGTGCGGATATTTTTTTGTAGTTCTCCGCAGAACGGCTCCTTGGTTGGATCCCACTTCACGTAGTTGACAATGAAAATATCTAAGTCTCCATCGTGGTCGTAGTCGAAAAAACCTGCGGAAATCGACCAGCCTGTAGATGGGAAAGTGCGTCGCTCAAAGGTTCCATCTCCGCGATTCCTATACAAAATATTCAAGTTCACGCCAGTCACAAACAGGTCAACAAATCCATCGTTATCGAAATCGCCGGCGGTGGCCCCCATGCTGTAGCCTTCCCCAGCCAAGCCGGCGCGCGTGGTGACATCTTCAAACTTCCAGTTGCCCAAATTGCGGTAGAGTCGATTCCAATACTTCGGTCCGTCTTTTGAAAGCCCGGTTTGTACAAGGCGAGGTGTTGCTCCGTTTGTGAAGAAGATGTCGGGCCAGCCGTCGTTGTCAAAATCGAAGATGGCCACACCACCGGGCATGGTTTCAATTTGGTGGCGTTCCGGCGTGGCAGAATTTTGCAACACCATTGAAAATGGGGTAAGCGCGACGAATTTCGGCGGATTTGGTGCGGCAACGGCAAGGCTGAAAAGGAAGACTAATTTACGCATCAGCAATTTCGATTGTGATACAAAGCGGATAATGAATGTTGTGGCTTTTCGAATCGGCACAGCCTTAACTTTACTAGTGGTCTGCGGTTGGCTATTGGCACAGCAGCCTTCCGCCGAACACGGTAAACATAAAATGGCACCGGAGGTGGCTGAAATTTCCAGCCCGCTGCTTCCAGCTTTGAAGCTGCTGAGGGAAGGAAAGACGGTAGAAGCGCGAGCGCTGTTGATTGAACAACAAAAGTCCCGTCCTGAAGATCCGGAAATTGTTCATCAGTTGGCCCGCTCTTACTTGTTCGATTTCTACCGCGAGACGGACGTAACTAAGCGGCGAACAGCACTCGCCTTGGCCATGGAAGCTCTTGGTGCAACTCTCAAAAAGAACCCGAACCACATTCCCGCCCTGCGTGCCAAAGCCATTATCCACGCCCGCGCCGAGTTGCTTTACTATGATCCGAACTTGGCCTATGAACTTGCGTCCCGTGTAGCCAAGCTAGAACCGAATGCCAACGCCTACATTTTGAGCCTTACCGAGTGGATGTCTGGCGAAGTCCGCTTCAATCAGGAAAGTGAACACCGCGTTCCGCACGATCCCCTGCTAGGGTTGGACCGTTCCATTCAACTGCTGGCCAGCGTCGTCGACAACGCCATGCCCTTCAGCAATGAAGAAACGGCAAGTTATTTTGCCATGGGAAAAGCTCTTTCCCGCCGGGGAAATTTCGCGGATTCCATTTCTTACTTCAAGCAGACGCTGTCCCGCACCGAAGACCCCTCCCAGCGCAATGAAGCTCTCCGAGAAATCGCAACCAGTTATTACAGAATGGGAGACTATGCCGACGCTGCTCGAAATTTTTACGAAGCTCTGCAGTGGCGAGCAAACGACATTGACCGATGGCTGTTGAAAGCCGCAATGGATTTGATCCCTGGCGAAAAGCCGGTTTTGCCAAAAGAAGCTCAGTTCCCTTCCCCTATTGCAAACATCAACCCCCTTTTGAACCTGGAATTCAAGGACATTGCCCCTGAACTGGGAGTGAATCGCCTGGATGGCAACGGCACCTGTGCATGGGGTGATTTCGATAGCGATGGCGACCTGGACTTGTTCGTTTCCGGCAGCGGCACATTCATGGCGGTATACCGCAACGACGGCGGAAAATTCAAAGAAGTGACCGCTGAAGTGGGCCTGGCCAAAGTGCCTTCAGGCTATAGCTTGAATCTGATTGATTACGACAACGACGGAAAGTTGGACCTCTACATTTCACTCAACGGCTGGAGCGGCCCCATGAAAAACAAGTTGTTCCATAACCTGGGTGGACGCTTTGAAGATGTCTCGCAGAAAAGTGGAGCCGACGATGCCGGAAATGGGTTCGTTTCGCTTTGGGGCGACCTGGATAACGATGGGTGGCTGGATCTTGTAATTGCCAATGGCGTGCTGAAAGACGGCAGTGTCCCGCAAATTTACCGGAACAATCGCAATGGAACTTTCACCAATGTGACAAAGGCCGCAGGCTTGAATGAGCCTCCCCAATACGGTGCCATCGGAGCAGCCCTTGGCGATTACGATAAGGACGGCAAAGTGGACATCTTGATTAATGGATTAGGCACAGCGCCCAATCGTCTTTATCACAACGAAGGGAATTGGCACTTCACGGAGGTTTCCCAAAAAGCCGGCGTGCTGCAGCCGCCTCACAATGGCTTTGTCTGTTTCTTTTTCGATTACAACAACGACGGCTGGCCCGATATTCTAACTGTAAGCTTGGCTCCATTCCCAGCCGTTGTCGAAGGATTGAAAGAAGGATACGCGCCATCTGCTGCAGCCCTGCATCCTGACGCGAGCCGACTATTCCGAAACAATCGCGACGGTACTTTCACCGACGTTACTAGATCCGCGAAGCTGCACTATCCAATGGGGACCATGGGGGCAGGCGTCGCCGATTTGGACAACGACGGTTTTCTGGACATCTACTTCGGCACAGGCGATCCTCAACTAACTCGCTTGGAACCCAACCGCTTCTTCCACAACAACGGGGACGGGACTTTTGCCGATAGAACGTCGATGACACCATTCGCCAGACTGGGCAATAAGGGGCACGGCGTTACTTTTGTAGATATCGACAATGATGGGGATTTGGATGTTTACACACAATTGGGCGGTCACTACCCGGGTGACATGGCGTACAACGCGTTCTACCGAAATCTGCGAGGCAATCAGAATCATTGGGTTGAACTGGAGTTAACAGGTGTGAAGAGCAATCGGTTCGCCGTGGGAGCACAAGTCACGGTGAGAGCTGCCGGGGCTACTTTCTACCGGGAAGTTAAGGGCAGCGAAGGATTCGGATCAACCGATCCTTTTCGAGTCCATTTGGGGCTTGGAAAGCTAGACAAATTGGATTGGGTAGAAGTCCGCTGGCCAGCCGGAAGCATACAAAGGTTCAACGACTTACCGGTGAACACTATTGTAGCTGTGAGAGAGGGCGAGCCTCAATGGAAGAAGATGAAGTAACGGGTTCCCTAGTTGCTAGCGGCTTTCGCGGCTTGCATAGGGTAGCGTTCTCGCAGCCATTTTTCAACGATTTCGCGCTGGGTGGCAAGAACAACTCGCTGCCACTTCACAAGACCAGTGCGCTCGCTATATTCCGCCATGACGTAAGACCCTTCGTTCAGTACCTGGATGATGCCATCCGTGGTGGACCGTCGGAAGTGATATGAAGAAAGAGTGGCCTGATGTTTTTGCATCTGAATACCATTGTAGCAAGTCTCATCACATATGGCTACTATAAGGGAACAAAAGGCGAAAATAATGCTGATTTGCATCGGAATGCTGACAATGATTGCGAATGCGGCTGCACCTACTGCAGCACTGGTTGTCGGCGATCCCCTCCCGGAACTGAAGGGTGAGTTCCTGACTGGGAAAACGGCCGTGCTTCCAACTACGGCGGCTGGAAAAGTGGCCTTGCTGCTAATCGGGTTTTCCTATGATTCCCGATTTCAAGTGGAGGCCTGGGCAAAGCGCTTCCGCAAAGATTTCGACAAAAACCCGCAAGCTACTTTTTACGAAGTTCCAATGATCGGCGGTATGGCGAGGATGGGGAAATGGTTCATCGATAGCGGCATGCGCAAAGGGACCCCAAAGGCAGATCACGAGAACGTGATCACGGTCTACGGCGGGGTTGATCCTTGGAAGCAGCGGCTGGGATTTAAGGATTCTAAGGATGCGTACCTGGTAGTGCTGGATAAGACTGGGAAGGTGGCGTGGAAGCACGTGGGGCCTTTGGATGAGGCAGTCTACAAAACTATGGAAGAATTTATTGGCCGATTGGCGAGGTAATTAGGAGGGAAATCAAGCGTGATCGTTTGCGGCCACGTAGACAAAGAAGTAAACGGTAGATTGAGTGGCAGGAACAGTAAGATTAGCTTCGTACCCGTAGGCTTCAAACCTTCTGTTCGCCGTCTGGAAACGTTGACGGATCCGGCTTGTCAAATCGAGCCCAAGGGCTTCAGCGATTTCGGTTCCGAAGAGGTAGGATGAAGCTCCGGTATCCACGCTCGCAGCTATCCGGACTTGGTTTGCACCCGAACGAAGAATTACTGGCAACACGACGCTTTCGCCGTCACCGGAATAATCATAAACGCTGATAAATTCCAGTTGTTGCATGCCTACCAGCCGCCGAACGGCAAGCCCCTGTCTCTTGGCACACAGGCGAAGAACGGTTCAACCACGCCAGCCGCCTTGGCGGCTGAGTTTACCGCAGCGAGTTTTTCGCCGTGGGCAGTCAAACAGGACCCATCGAGTGCCTGCGTATAGGTTTAGCAAACCGCTGCTTAGACCGCTCAGCCATCGTCCAGTGTTGTATTTACAACCAGTCCAAGGACGCTAAGCCACGTGCCGCGCTGGTGGTTTGATCTGGAAATTAACCTCCAAGCCCACATCGAAAAGCATGTTCACGAGCGTGTCCAGCGAGAACCTACTGATCTTGCCGCGAATCAGATCGGAGACCCTAGGTTGACTTACCTTCAATCGCTTCGCAGCATCGGCTTGGTTCACCCCAAAAACGGCAGTTAGATGCCTCGACAATCTGGGTATCGCGAGCCAAACGGGGACAATCGTGCCTGGCACGAGCCACAACAATCTACATAAAATTAAACAGTTGCCCTGAGCGAGCTGCCTGACTCGGGTGTCCCCGTTTGGCGGCCTTTTTCAAGCACTTCAGTCTCACCCTTCGGGTGATTCTATTTCACT
>JAYUSZ010000399.1:0-20194 GCA_043755435.1 Bryobacterales bacterium
CTTCCAATCGGCTAGAGTCAGGCATTGCATCGGTCAACTGATACGCGGTATCCCGAATCACAGTGAATCCCAACACGCAAACGATCAAGCCAACAATAGCGCCACCAATGTGATCGGCTTCAAGAAGATTCACAGGGTCGTACAAAGTCAACCCCAGAGCCAGCAGCGCAATCGTGCTTGAGATCACGTCAACGCCATCATTCTTGGCATCCGCAATCATCGCGGCGCTCTCCATTTTGCGTCCCTGCCGCATCTTCAAGAAGGACATGAACAACTTCACACCAAGGGAAATCACCAATGGCCACAAGGCATAGGAGGCTGGCACAAGCGTATCGCTCCCAATGCGCCCCAGGCTGCGCACAGAAATGCTGACACCAGCCAAGACCAAAATAATTCCCACTGCCAGGGCCGCAAGAATTTCAAACCGGCCATGCCCATAAGGATGATTTTCGTCCGCCGGCCGCTGCGCAATCCAAAGCCCAAACAATACGATGCCACTGGAAAACACATCCGCCGCCGATTCCAAACCATCAGCCACAGCAGACGTTGAATTGGCATTCATTCCAATCCATATTTTGGCAATCGCCAGCAATCCACTTGCCGCCATGCCAGCCAGCGCCAAACGTTGCGCCGGATTTTCACGAATGCTCACTAACCAGACCCTCCAAACAAACAAGCTCTTCAGTTTACTATTTCGGCTTACACTAGAAGAGATGTCGAATCAATACACGAAATACCCCGATATGGTCATCGATCCCTCGAAGACCTATTCGGCCACATTTGAAACTTCACGCGGCGATATTGTTTGCGAACTCTATGCAGCCGACGCACCCAAGACGGTGAACAATTTTGTTTTCCTTGCCAAAGACGGCTTTTACGATGGCGTTGTTTTCCATCGCGTAATTGCCGACTTCATGATCCAAGGCGGCGATCCCACAGGCACTGGCCGCGGCGGTCCCGGCTATAAATTTGAGGATGAATGCAAGCAGCATTTATCCCACACTCCTGGCACGCTTTCCATGGCCAATGCCGGACCTGGAACCAATGGCAGCCAGTTCTTTATCACTCACGTCGCTACTCCGCACTTGAACGGAAAGCACACCGTGTTTGGCAAAGTGAAATCCGGGAAAGATGTGGTGGACGCCATCAAACAAGGCGACACCATCAAGACAATCAAGATTTCTGAGTAACCGGCACCACCGCGTAAACACATTGGGAGATACCGAGGAACAGCAGTAGCACCTCGCTATCTCCCAAATTATTTTCGAACAGCCCGGAAACAAGAATACTTAGAATCACCGCGATGATTGCTTGCAATACAAATCTAGCATCACCCGCTCCAAGTGCTAAGAACCGCAAGCCTCTCAAAGCATCGCGTAAAATCCAAGCCACCATCCACAACAGCATCAACAAGGTTGGAATCCCGCGCTCCGCCGCAGTTTGAAAATAGATGTTGTGCAGGTGTTCGTAATAACCGTCGGGTAGCGTGCCCAGCCAGCGCGGAACGAATTCTTTATTGCGGTACTTCACCATCTGCGGTCCAATCCCTAACAGCGGATGGGACTTCACAATTTGCCAACCAATTGCCCAGGTCGCCTTGCGATGCGAATTGGAATCCAATTCGCGCGGCTGCACTATGCTCACCACGCGTTGCTGGACGTTTTCCGGGCTGACGAAATAAACCGCGCCCGCTAAAAAAGGCAGCGCCAAAATCATCCGCTTGTCTTTTTGCCACAACAAGTAGATCATGCCAATCAAAGTGCCAATCCACATAGCCCGCGTCTGCCCCAGCACCAGAGCCACGGCAAGTAGCAACGCAACCGGAGCAATCCAACGCCAATTAGCTCTTGCACAAACCGCAAAACACACAAAAGCCATCAGGATCAAAAGGGCAATCATAATGTGGCCGCTGAAAGTCATCCAATGGCTCATGAATCCAGTAATGCGAAACGCAATGTAGCTGCTGGCAAAATCAATTCCGTTTTGATGAGCATAGTCCCACTTACGCCAATACTGCACCAATGACCAGCCTGCTGAAAGAGTGGACGTCCCAACAATGGTCAACAATAAATTCCGCACTTCCAGCACAGACCGAAAGGTATTCACAACGCAAAGAACAATCAGAAACACGAAAACTTTCTTGTATTGAGGCATGCCAAGCATTGGAGTGCCTGAAGCCAAACCAGAGATCACCGTTCCTGCAATGTACAGACAAAGCGGCAGTATATAAGCAGGCAGGCTCAGCTTGCGCCGCTGCAATAGCAACGCGAGCAATGCCGCGCCCAGCAGAATTTGCGATGCGGCGATGGATACCACGCTTGTTGCAATGGACAAGAAGGTTGCCCAGGATGCAGTTTTGACTAGAAGTGTATCGCGCTCCATCATCGTTTCAGACCTCTGAGTATGCCACAATTGGGGCGTTCAACCATGGAAATCTATCTACTCCGCCACGGCATTGCGGAAGATCAATCGGCCACGCAACAAGACGCTCACCGGGCCCTTACCAGCGAAGGCATAACCCGGCTGCGTGAAGTGCTTACAACAGTGGCCAAAGCAGGCAATGCACCGCAACTCATTCTCACCAGCCCCTACGTCCGCGCGCGCCAGACAGCTGAAATTGCCCGCGAACTTTTAAAGGTGAAACAGGACATGTTGGAAACTCATGCCCTAACACCAATGGCGCAGCCGCGCGAAACATGGGAAGAAATTCGCGCACTTCGTTCCGAATCTTCTATTCTTTTAGCAAGCCACGAACCCTTGATGGGACAGCTTCTTGGATTCCTCCTTGGCGTCCCGGGACTCCAGGTGGAATTCAAGAAAGGCGCAATTGCAAGAGTGGACGTACACGGCTTTGGCCCCACGCCGCGTGGAGTGCTGAAGTGGTTCTTGACCGCTAAATTGGGGCGTGCTTAGCAATGACGAAAAGCGTGGAGTACCTTACATTTTTCGTGGTGGCATCGATTCTTGGCCTGGTAGTTTATCTTTGCCTGACGTTCCGGCCCTAAAGCCCTCGAGTTTCAACGCCTGAATAATACGGCACAGGTACCCAGTAAAAGCGTGACGGCACTACCAACAATTCCTGTCAAAATGAAAAGCGCGGTTATTACTCTCATCGGAAACGGCATTTCTTTCCCTCCCCGCGGGGTACTCTCGCAGTAACACCCAGACAATCAAACCACTTATTAAAGTGGCAAGAAAGCATCCGGCTAGCATCGCATCGCTTATCATTTGCTTGTGCTCAAATATAACCGTTCACTTTCAAAGCATTGGTTGCGCAGTTACCCAGCCACAAAGAAGCCAGACCGGCAAGGGCCGCACCAGTTAGAAAAATAAATCGAACTATCCAGGAATGCTCTTTCGGAATCGCTCGAAGAAGGAACCAGCTTCCATACCCGAAACCAATCGCCCAAGCAAAAATAACAGCAACCATCCCAAGCATTTCCTACATCCTTCCGTTTATCTTAGCCAAATCTCTCGAGGGTACTTCTCGTAGCATTGCCCACAAAATCAGTCCGCTCAAAAGTAGCGAATACATCCGGCAATCATGGCATCGCTTATCGTTCATTCAGCTCAAATCATACGATTCATTTTCATGATGGAAGCGCCGCACACACCCAACCACAAAGATGCTAGACCAGCAAATGCCGCAGCCGTTAGAAAAACAATTTTCATGCCCAAGGAACGCTCTCTTGGAACAAGCCGAATGAGCAACCAAGCAAGAACTCCAGCACCAAGTGACATCGCAAACATTCCAGCAATTACTAACAAACCCATTTCCTAAACCCCTCCGCCAATCGTCACCAATTCTCTCAGCGGTTCTAATCTTTCCTGCACCAACTTATCGCGGTAGAACATGTTGAAAGTATCAAATGGAATCATCCGTCCATCTGGTTGTGCAATGTGCACGCAAGTCTTCTTGATCGACCGTGTCTCAAACGAATGCGCATCAATGAAATGATTGATCAGAACTCGAAACACATCTTTGTAAGTCAAACTATTGGGAGCTAAAATTCCAGGTAAACAGCACAACAACTCCCTAAGACTCCCCGCCCACGAACTTGGCGAATGGTTCGTCGCATAAGTCTTGAATAGGGCCGCCTGCACTGCTTCATCGCTCTCAAACACAATAGTATTTCGCCCACCATCAATCAGTATCTTCGGATCTACCATGCCCGAAAGTGCCGTGACTTTTCCATCTCGCTTCAGCGCATAGCCCATCGCCAGTGCATCTGGATGGCACGGTACCGGCAGAATATCCTCCTTGCTAAAAACGTTGGTTTGCTCAGCGATCCTTCTTCTCACCTCGCTTACGGTTAGCCGCTCTGGCACCGGAAGGTCGTGCCGACCCGCCACTTGAATCGGCTGAAAAGTCACGCCCCGAACACATGGCTGCTTCAGGGCGTAATCAATCACACTTCCCATTTCATGATCATTTAGTCCGCGTTGCAAAGTGACTACTAGCGTTGTGGAAACACCATGGCGGTTCAGCCGCTCCAATGCCTTTTCGCGGACCGAACGAAGATCAGCGCCGCGCAACGCCAATAGTGGTGCCGCTTCTAGAGAGTCGAATTGAAGATAGAGTTCAAAGTCCGGCATGAACTCCGCCAGCCTCTTCGCAAAATGCTCATCCTTCGCTATTAACAGTCCATTGGTGTTCACCATCAGATGCTTAATCGGCCTTTGCTTTGCCATTCTTAAAATCTGAAAAAAGTCAGGATGCAACGTCGGCTCGCCACCGGATATTTGGACAACATCAGGATGTCCTTCGCTTGCCACAATCGCATCCAGCATCTTTTCAATCTCATCCAACGGCCTGTATCCAGGCCTGTGTGGGCCACTGGAGGCATAGCAGACGGGGCAGGCCAAGTTGCAGTGATCTGTAATTTCAACCAACGTCAAACAGGAATGTTGTTCATGGTCTGGACACAGACCGCAATCATATGGGCAACCATACTTTATGGGCGCGTGCCAGTGGTTGGGCATCTCTGGAGGTTTTATGAAGACTTCCCGAGTGCGCTTGTAGTAGTCAATGTCGTCGGCCATCAGCACACGTTCAAACCCATGACGCGGGCAGCGTTTCAACATGTAGACGAGCCCATCTTCAAAGACGATCTTACCTTCCACTTTCTGCAGGCAAGTAGAACAAATCGACGTCGTTGTGTCATAAAACAAATAAGGCCTGACCTTAGCCATCACGCGTAACCCACCTTCGAATATCCCTTGCGTAGTAAACCAGACAAGTCAGTGCCGCCCATTGAATGGCGGTCAATCCTACGAATGCCAAACCAGGCTTGAGCAAATCAATCAGCAAACGCCAAGCCATGTAAGCAACAATGAAAAGCTTAAATCGGTCTCCAGATTGTGGAATTCGAAAAAAAGCCAACATAGTAGCCAACACTAAACAAAAAGCCACTTCATAAAGTTGTGTGGGATGGCGGAACAAACCGTCACCGAAGTCGTGCCCCCAAGGCAAAGAAGTCGGCAGGCCATAGGTTTGATCTTCCATCCCTGCCAGGAAGCAACCGATGCGGCCTACCGCGGTACCCACAGCAAGCGGGATCGCAAACAAGTCACCCGTACTTTCGGAAATACCCTGAGATTTCTTCATCAGCTCAACACCAATCAAGCCACCAAGTAGTCCACCGACGATTGTCTTGCCGGCTAGCGAAAAGTGAGTTGGATCTTCAAGCGCCGCAAGTAAGCGGGATCCAAGGGCTGCGCCAATAATGGCCCCACATATCACCAACCAACGCGTCGAGCCACCCACAGTGTCGCCTTGCTTACGACGTTGCCACCAGAATAATTGCCCGCCCGCAAAGTAACCGGCCGATTCAAAAATCAGATGCAATGTGGAAGCGGTCAAGGTTTCAGTCTACAGGGAAAAGCGCCGTCTTAGGAATTCCAACGCTTGCTCGTGCGTTGCAACCCCGCCTTCCAACTGCGCATCTTCCACTGCCGACAGAATCTCGCGAAACTGCTGGCCTTGCAGATAACCCAACGCGATTAAATCTTCACCAGTGATCAATCGGGCTGGCCGCAATTCCTCGGGCCCCATCTGCGCCAACTTCTGGCGGACGAATTCGTAATTTTCCAAACGCCGATTACTCGATAGACAATCAAGCCTATGCAACGCCAGGTGCTCTTCAAAATGCGGCTGCCGCAGGAAGCGCTTCAACGTACTCGCCTTCATGCGCGTGACATCGATGAAGCGCAAATGGTTCAAAACCAAATCGTGAATCCGCTCCACCTCGTGCCCAGCCATTCGCAAGCGATTAAGAATGGTACGGCTCATCAAAGCACCCAATTCCGCATGACCACTGAACCGAATGCGATCCTTGAAAGTAAATGTAGGAGGCTTGGCAACGTCGTGCAGCAGCACTCCCCAAGCCAAGGTCGTCGTCGGATTTTCCAAACCTTCCAACATCAGCAAAGTATGCAGCCACACATCGCCTTCCGGATGATATTCCGCCGGTTGCTCCACACCTTGCATCGCTTTCACTTCTGGCAACACGCTATCCAGCAATCGTGTCTCGCTAAGCAGTTCAAACCCACGGCGCGCCCCACCTTCTGTAAGAATCCGGTTCAGTTCCCCGCGAATCCGCTCAGCAGAAATATCCAAAATCCGCGCGTGCAGTTTTCTAATTGCTGTGAGCGTTTGATGATCTATGACGTAACCGAAGCGGGCTGCAAACCGCACCGCACGAAGCATTCTAAGATAGTCTTCCTCAAATCGAGTTTCAGGTTGCCCAATGGCCCGCAGAATCCCAGCCCGCAAGTCCTCTTTCCCTCCGCAGAAATCCAGAACCTGGTTGGTTGCTATGTCGAAGAAGAGTGAATTAATCGTAAAGTCCCGGCGCAGTGCATCCTGACGCGGGTCAGTTTCATAGGTCACTGTTTCCGGTCGACGGCCATCTGAATAAATGCCGTCTGAACGGAAAGTGGCCACCTCCACCAATTGCCCTTCGTGCTTAACTAAGATGACGCCGAAGTGCGCACCTATCAGTTCAGACCCAGGAAACAACGCCGCTACTTGCTCTGGTCTTGCACTGGTTGCCACGTCGTAATCTTTGGGTTCAAGCCCCAATAGCAAATCACGTACGCAGCCACCAACAAGATAGGAAGTAAATCCGTGAGATGTAAGGGTTCCAGCAATCTGGCAAGCGAACGCAGAGCCGGATGGAAGCTGCATTACCCTTTAGAAGTTTTGCTCTTCTTGCCTGGTTTTGGAGCAGGGGCTTCTGCTACGGGTTCGTCGGGAACAGCCAAGGTAAGTTCGTCGATGATAGCCGCATCATCCAACTCAATTTCTTCGACGTCGTCATCGTCATCCGAATCTGTATCAGCATCGGCATCAACGCCGCCCTTGCCCAACAGTTCTTCAAGCAAGGCAGCCTTCTTTAGTTCTTTCTTGGTCGGAGGCGCAATTTCGTGCCGGAAATCATGATCGTTATAGCAGGAACAGCAACGCATTTTTACCGGTTGCTCATCCACTAAAGACACAATGTTATGGTTGGTGATGCGTTTGCACTTTATGCAGTAATCATCCAACGTGTCGCCTAAACGATACTCGCGCATAGTAATTCTAAAGTGTATCAAATCAGGGCAAACAGTAGCCCGGCTGTTGCTGCGGCCATCATAATCCACAGTGGATCAATCTTGAATCGGATGAACAGGCCCAAGCTCGCAGCCGCAATCAGAGCCGTGAACCAGGAATGAATCGCACCGCGAGCCAGCGAGACGGAGGTAGCTAGAATCAGCCCGGCGGCAGCCAGTACCACAAGCTTCACAACTCTTTCCATCTTTGGATGATTCACCGCTGCGCCCAACAGGCGCAACAATCCGATTATCAAAAAGGCCGGAGTAACAACCGCGCACCAGGCAGCAATGGCACCAGCAGTTCCTGCAATCATGTAGCCTACACTGACAAGATAAAGACCATTGGCGCCTGGGCTGATGCGGCCAGCAGCCACTGCTGTGTTCAGTTGACGATCAGTTAGGATTTGCCGTTTCATCACCAGGTCCTGCCGGACGATCGGGAGTGAGGTCAACCCGCTGAACGACGTTAGCGTGGCCTTCAATAATAGGATGTAGAGCAGGAACACGTTCATGTTTTTGTGAACGCTCCGTATAGGGCGGCCAAGCCAAGAATAGCCAATGGGGGCATCAACCCCGTTGCAGTAGCGGCTGCGCTCAGGCCAATGATGACGATAACCAGAATGCGCTCACCAGCCTTCCACGGTGGGCTTGCCAGTTGATAGACATTGTAAGCAATCAGCCCAATCACAGCGGCAATCAAGGCTTCTATCACGGCCTTCAGAAATGGATACTGATCTCCATCGGCCGCAATCCTGGTAAACAGGACCACGACCATGGCGCTGGGAATACTGCTGGCAGCGACCGCGAGAATTGCGCCTGCCCAACCGCGCATCAGGTATGCCACGGCAGCACTGAAGGCAAGTACATTGGTCCCTGGAGTTATTCGGGAAAGCGCAAAGCAAGTGGCGTATTGTTCATTGGTGATGGCCGAACGCTTTTCAACCAGATCATGATGGAGCAGTGCGATAGTAGGTGCCCCGCCGCCAAATGTCAGATTGCCGGCGCGCAAAAAAATCTTCGTTAGTTCGGCTAGTCTCATGACGGAAGTTCGTCAACTCTACTATCATCGTATCGTGAACATTCGCGGCAAATGGGTTTTGATAGGCGTTACGATTATTCTTGGAGCGATTGCCATTGGGGCACTCAGTTCCCAGTGGCCCGCTTGGAACAAACCAGCCCCTGCAAAGCCGCAGACCTCGCCGATTGTAGTCGAGTCCCTTCTTTCCGGCACTGAGATAAGCCTGCAAGGAACTGTCGAGGCTCAGCAAACTGTCAACGTTTCCGCCAAGGTGACAGGAATTCTGGGCGAAGTTTTCTTCGAGCCTGGACAGGAAGTCTACGAAGGGCAGCTTATCGCCCACATTCAAAATCGAAAATTAGAGTCTGAGCTAGGCCGCTCCAAAGAAGATCTGGAGACCATTGAAACCAGAGTGAGCAATGCGGAAAGCTCCATGCTCTCTGCTCGATTGGAAGCCTCACGTGCCAGGGCCGAAGCATCGCGGGTTAATGATGAGCTTTCACGCTTGCAGAAAATTTATGATCGTCAAGTACTTTTGAATAATCAAGGTGCCACGCCACGCAATAAATTCGAACAGGCCAAAACGGAATTTGAAAACGCCAAAGCCGATGCCGCCGGCTCCGCTGGCAAAGCTGATGTTGCCGAACAACGGGTGGGTCAACTGTTGCGGGATATCGACCAAGCCAAGAAATTGTTGGAAGAAAAGCGCAAAGCCCTGGAAGAATCGGAAGCCGATTTCAAAGCCGCTGATATTGTTTCCCCTGTTGACGGAATTTTCTTAGGTTCCAATGTAGACAAGGGCGAAGAAGTTTCGCGCGACATGGAAGATCTATTCCAGATTGCGGTGGACTTGTCGAAGATGCAAATTGTGGTGGAAGCAACCCCGCAACAACTGGCGAAAATCAAACCAGGACTACCAACGCAAGTGTTCATGGCCGAGGCTGGCAACGAAGCGTTGCCGGGCGAAATCGCGTCAATCAAAGATACTCAAGTTTTGGTGGTTTTCCTAAGCCCTACTGCGGCCATCAAGCCAGGCCTTACAGCGCAAGTTCGCATCAAGTTACCATAGAGTTGATGGATTCCCTGAAAGCTAGCCTTCTTGAACTAATCACGCAGACCTCGTCGAACCTGCCGCCTGACGTGCGCAAAGCGCTTGGTGTGAGCCTTGAAATCGAAACGCCTGGAACGCAGAGTTCACAGGCACTGAACATTATTGCCACGAACATCGATATGGCGGAACAGGAGGCTGGCCCCATTTGCCAGGATACCGGCATGCCGACATTCGAGGTTCATACGCCAGTTGGCGTAAACCAGATCCTGATTAAGAGAGCGATTAAGGAAGCAGTTGCCGAAGCCACTAAGCTGGGCAAGTTGCGCCCGAATTCTGTGGATTCCATTACCGGCGAAAACAGTGGAAACAATCTGGGCGAAGAAACACCCGTGATCCACTTTGAGCAATGGGAGCAGGACGAAATTGAAGTGAAGCTGATCCTGAAAGGCGGCGGGTGTGAGAACAAGAACATCCAGTATTCGCTGCCCTGTGATCTGGAACATCTGGGCAAAGCTGGCCGTGATTTAGAAGGCGTCCGCAAGTGTTTGTTGCATGCCGTTTGGCAGGCTCAAGGACAAGGTTGCGCTCCGGGTGCGCTGGGAGTTTGCATTGGTTCTGATCGAGGCCATGGGTATGTGCTGGCCAAGGGTCAACTGTTCCGCACTTTGGACGATGTGAATCCGAATTCAGTGCTGGCCAAGTTGGAAGCTGAAGTGATGGAAGAGGCCAATAAGATTGGCGTTGGTGCAATGGGTTTCGGCGGCAAGGCTTCGCTAATTGGATGCAAGGTGACTGCCGCAAACCGTTTGCCAGCCAGCTTTTTTGTCAGCGTGGCCTATGATTGCTGGGCGTTTCGTCGTCTTGGTGTTCGACTGGATGCAAGCTCCGGCAAGATTACCGATTGGCTTTACCGCGACCCAACTGAGCCCGTGATCAAGATGGCGAAGTCTGAAGGCTTTCCATTAACGGGCAAGGAAGTTGTGCTGACTCCTCCGCTGACTGAACAACAGATGCGATCGTTGAAAGTTGGCGATGTGGTGCGCATCACGGGTGATTTGTATACGGGTCGCGACGCGGTGCATGCCCACCTAATGAAGAATCCGCCACCCGTGGATTTGAACGGCCAGATTCTGTACCACTGCGGTCCGGTGATGTTGAAGCAGGACGGGGAATGGGTGGTGAAAGCTGCAGGGCCAACCACCAGCATTCGTGAAGAACCGTATCAAGGGGAAGTGTTGCGGCGCTATGGAGTGAAGGCGGTAATCGGCAAGGGCGGCATGGGTGCAAAAACTCTGGCGGCGCTGAAGGAATGCGGGGCGGTTTACTTAAACGGCATCGGCGGAGCTGCCCAATTCTATGCCAGAACGCTGGACAAAGTTTATGGCGTCCATTGGATGGAGTTCGGCGTACCCGAAGCAATGTGGCATTTGCATGCGACAGATTTTGTGGCCATCGTAACCATGGATGCGCATGGGAACAGCCTGCATGCCGACGTAGAAAAGGAAACGGGAAAAGAGCTGGCTGCGCTGAAGGGTTAGGCCAGCCGAAGCATTAAGTCGCGGAGTTGAGCGATGCTCATTTGTTCTGCGCGCAAGCCCGATTCTGGTTGGGCTTCCATTTTCTCCTTGCCGTAATAGGGAGCTAAATTGTTGCGCAGGGTCTTCCTTTTTTGACCGAAGCAGCGCGCGGCGAAAGCCAGAAATTCTGCCTGATCTTCACCTTGGCGAACCTTCATATGGACCACGGCTGAATCCACCTTCGGCGGCGGAGTGAAGGATCCAGGAGGCACTTTGAATAGCAATTTTGCCTCAGCATGCAGTTGCGTGCAGACCGAAAGGAAGCCATAATCGCGCGAACCTGGCAGGGCCACCATGCGTTCAGCCACTTCCTTTTGCACCAGCACTGTGGCTTCTGTCAGCACATGTCGTGCAGCGAAAATGCATTCTAGAATCGGCGAAGTAATGTAATAAGGAAGATTGCCGACCAGCACTGCAGGTCCCCATTGGGCCAAGTCGGTTTTCAGCACATCGCCTTGATGGATTGTAAGATTGGGGTGATCGGGAAATCGATCGCGAAGATGATCGATCATCAGCGGGTCGATTTCCACAACAACCACATGGTCGGCGCGATCCAACAGCAGAGCAGTTAAAGCCCCTTGCCCTGGCCCGATTTCAATAATCAACGGATGCCGTTCCTGCCGGCATACAGCTTTGGTGATGCGCTCCAGAATGGGAGTGCTACGAAGAAAGTGTTGCCCGAGCTTCTGGCCCAGAGCTAACCCTTTACTTCCATACTTTTGTTCGGAATCGTAAGCCGCACTTTACCCTGCGTTGGCGATCCGAAAAAGTTTGCCGGTTTGAATTTGGTAATTAGCAAATTGTTCTCAATGGACCGGCGCAGCACCTGATCCCGCAGAAAGACTTCGTCTTCCGTTGGAACTGAATAGCTGATCATCCGGCCTTGTTCGTCAATGGTAACATCCACCACCAGAACTGCATCCAACTTACTTGCACCGGCAACGCCCAAGGGCCACAATTCGGAAACCTGAGCCTCTTCATAAAACGTAGTGGGCTGGTCGTAAATGGGGCGGTAACTGGAAACCAAGGTTGGGTATAGCAACCCAAACATTAAGGCTGCAGCGCTGATTCCGCCTGTAAAGGGAATCACCAATGGGCGCATTAAATTGCCATACCAAAGTGACATTGAATTGCCCCAGGTTTCAAGAGTACTGGCGAAACTCCGGTGGGTAACAGCGCGCGCTCGTTCCTTTGAGGCAAGCACTTTAAGGTTCGTTTTCAAAAGCTCCGGCATTTGCTGCTTCGGCAATTCCCTCAGCATTTTGCTGATCTGTTCGTTGCCGCCGGGTTGGAAATCCTGAATGTTTCTCATGATCTTTCTATCCTTCAGCCGATAACCGTTTCCGCCGCCACATACTTTTGTGGCACCTCGGCGGATTCCTGTTCCATTAATATCTTTCTTAACTGGTCACGACCGCGCAGGATTCTGGTTTTCACTGTGCCCAGTGAGACCTGCATGATGCTGGCAATTTCGTCGTAACTCAAGTCTTCAATATCGCGCAGCACAACGGCTGCCTTGAAAATGGGTTTCAACTTACCCAGTGCTTCTTCAATTCGCAACTTCTGTTCGTGACTCAGAGTAATGTCGAACGGGTTGCGGCCAGGGTCAGCCAATTGCTCGGAATAGCATTGAGTGTCATCATCCTCACCGTCCAAACCAACCTCTTGCCTCTTATGCCGGCTGAACCAACGCCGATGATTATGAGCCTCGTTCACGGCGATGCGATAGATCCAGGTTTTCAAACTGCAATCGCCCCGAAACTTTCCCATGTTGCGGAAAATCTTCAGGAAGACTTCCTGAACTACATCGTTGGCTTCTCCGGGATCGGAAAGCAGCCGGTAAACGATACTATATACGGGTTGCGAATAGAGACCGATTAGGGTTTCGTACGCTTGTTCTTCGCCAGCTTGCAAACCAGCCAGCAGCAATTGATCGCGCAACGCCAAGTCCGTTACTTCCCCGCGAGCGCGACCTGTTTCCAGGTATAGGCCAATTGAAGTGTCCGCCACGACGATACCCTCGATTCACCCTAACATTTTCTGTCCCAGACTTCCATGGATCATTTGGGACAGGCTTGTTACTATGGACACCGCCTGAGTGGGAATAGTTCCGGCTGAGGGGTTGTTTTTGTAGATTGGCTGGCCGCTGATTCACGCCTGAGGGTGAAGATCCGGGGAAGATCCGGGACGGTGGTAACAATTCCTAGCGCCAAGATGTTGAGCACCTTGATGTAGGGGAATAATTGTTACCACCGTCCCGGATCTCCTCCCCCGGATCTCCTCCCTTTAGTAGATTGGGTTCGTTCTGCAATTTAGAATTGGCCGCTGATTAACGCCGATACACGCTGATAAGAAAAACAAAGACTCTTGCTCGTCAGCAAAATAATTCTTGACAACTTTATTTGTCAGTGATTAAATAACTTCTGTGGCTGCTGCCGTTCAAATCCTACGTAACCCCGAAGAAGCTGCGATTGCGCTTGATCCTATCCGGCTGAAGCTGCTGGAACATCTTGGTGACGAAGCGCAATCGGCTTCCTCCTTATCAAGGGTCCTCCACATTCCCCGCCAAAAGATCAACTACCACTTGCGCGAATTGGAACGAGTGGGGCTGGTGAAGGAATCGGAAACGCGCAAGCGGGGCAATTGCGTTGAGCGACTGGTTGTTGCTACTGCGAAATACTACCTGATCAGTCCCGAGGCTTTGGGCAAGTTGGGGGCGGGAATTGTTGGGCCGAATGCGCCTCAAGACCGTGCCTCGGCCGCTTATCTGCTTTCAACATTTTCGCGCGGCATTCGCGATTTGGTGGAACTTCGCCAACGCGCCGATGATGCCGGAATGCGGCTCTCCACTGCAACGCTGGAAACCGAAGTGCGCTTCCGAACGCCAGCGGATCGTACTGCTTTTTCTCAAGAATTAACTTACCTCTTAGCTCAACTTATTGCGCAGTATCATGACACAACGGCACCTGATGGCCGCATGTTCCGCTTTGTCTTAGGCAGCTATCCCTTCATTGCTCCGGTGACCGATGCACCTGCCGGAGAGGCTTCCGCCAAACCACCCGTCCGAATGGATTAATTGAGAATCAACATGGATAAACCAACACGCTCACACGAAACAGAAATTGAAATCCGCGCCACACCGGCGGAAATATGGGAGGCCATCACAGAGGCGGAAGGAATTGCCCGCTGGTTTGCACCCGAAGCCAAAACCGAAACCGGACTGGGCGGCAAGGTTTGGATCAGTTGGGGAGCCGGCATGGAATTCACGACCACCATTACCAAATGGGATCCCGAAAAACATTTGCGCTGGGAAAGCGAACCTCGAGCACCCAAAAGCGACCCCACTGCAATCGCCCTCCTTGCAACCGATTTCTACATTCAAGCCAAGGCAGGCGGAACGGCTGTGTTACGGCTGGTGCATTCCGGCTATGGAATGGAAGCGGCTTGGGACGGTGAGTTTGATGGCACCAAGCATGGCTGGGCAGTGTTCTTCCGTATTCTGAAACATGCTCTTGAGCGTCATAAGGGGAAGAAAAGTTACCAGGCCAACTTGTACGAACCGCTCAGTGGGGACGCAACGCAGCAATCTGCGTGGACGAATTTGAGGAAGCGGTTTGAAGGCTCCATTGATTCCGCGCAAGAACCGGATAATGTGGTTGTAATTTCGCAAGTATGGAACGAAGCCTTGATCTGGTTTACGACGACTAAGAAATATATAGCTGCTTCCTTTGTGACTTACGGAATGGAACAAGACGGATTTGAAGCAGCGAAATTGGAATTGGAGGCCATGATGAAGCAAGCCACCGGGCATTCCGCCTGACCGGCCGCGCACACTTCTGCCTTGGTTGCAGTCTCCAACTGCAATTGACGGTTGCACCACCAACGTTGCTTCCAGTTCCCCAACTGGAAGCAATTCCCAGGATTTTTCATGTTTTGCGGCCAGATCAAGCGAACGTTGACGCAAAGCTCTGCGTGCCGCTGGCGAGTATTGCTACCCGCCAACGGACTTGGTTTGGGAAGCACGCTGCGCAGCGGTTTTGTCTTCCTGATAGAAGTGTAAGGGCGTGAGGAAGGTGGCGGATTGGGGGAATCGCGTAGGTTATTGATTTGTTAGTGAAAAATAGTTTTCGGAGTGCGGTGATTGTAGGTCTCTCAGTGCCGTGGATGTCCCAAGAAATTGAAACTCTTAGGGCCTTTGGTCAGGCCGAAAGCCCTAAGACGCAAAATGGTGGAAAGCTGTGAAGACGCTACGGCACTTGCGTAGGGGAAGTGTCAAGGGCACGGCAACACGGCAAGCACCCACGATCCTGCGTCTTTGAGATGGCCTTTTGTGCCACCTTTTTTACTGGCGGAGCCGCTATCAGTTTCAGCATCAGTTTGTCGAATGCCACGATCTCAGAATGCTCCAGGTTCGCGTTCGGGACTTCGATTTTGGTTTTAGGCGCATACGGCTATGATCCACACGAATGCCAAACTGGTTCCTCTAGGCCAATATCGTTAGACGCCATCGCCTGTAACCATAGACACCGGTTCGTGTGCCCGGACGTCCCATTTAAGTCCTTCCATTCAGTGGGAATAAGTATGTAGAATCTTGTGGTTCCTTGCGTAAAACCAGTCACTTGCCTATCTGTTAGTTTGGTTTCTACCGTTTTGTATGCGACTCCAGTAGGGGGTAGGTCATCAAGGGTGGCCTTGCCATCCGCAATCGATTTCCGCAGGACGTTAAGGTAAGTCTCTCGACTGGCTGTGATGGAATTACTCAGATCATACTCATCTTTTTCAGTTAGTGGCATGTGGTCAAAATCGACGATGAGTAGCACAGGGGTGAAAACGAAGTCGTGGACAGGTCCATTACCATAACCCGTCATATGCACCGTGATAGCTAGATTTCCTCCAACCTGAAGTCTTGGGGTATTAATTTTTATCGCACCTATCCTCACAAAACCCTGAAGTGTCCGATGCGCCACTGGCAGTCCAGAAGGCGTGCGCGGTTTAGGCTTCGGTTCTGGTTGCGGTCCTGGTTCAGGAGCGGGAGTAGCGCGTGGTACGGGATGATAAAGACTCGTTACTTCGGTTTTTGTGCGAGGGGCGTGATCCGACAATGAATATGCCCCATAGAGAATACCGGCTATACCAAAAGTGAAAACTATAAAGCGCGGTAAACGGCCCATCCTCATGTATCGTATTGCGACCCACCACCCCCAAGCGAAAAATGGAACAGACCCCCAAAGTGCCCATAGTAAGTTCTGGAAAGCCCAGCTAACAAATAAAGACAGTAGAGCAAGTGCCACTCCTATTGGCCCCCAAAACCCGTCACGCTCGAATAGCGGCTCATTGGGGGTATCCCCACCCCATCTCCACGCGGTTCGCAGTTTCACGGAAGCACGAAACATACTCCAGTAGAGGCGTCTTGTTCTAGGCGGTGGTACCGGAAACATCTAGTGGAACTGTATCACATTGGGTGCGTGAAGCAAGTTTTTTGCCTAAAACAACCATGTAAACGTACTGCGACCCGTCTGGTTGATTGTAAAAAGCCGCAAGATTGCATCCAACCTTTTGATTACCCGGACTGGCAATGAGCACGGAAATTCTATGAATGGGATCTTTATTCGAAACGTTGGGGCATTTACTGTGTTCCACGTCGGCGAGAACAAATACCAGATCATCGCCTTCATACACTACCGCCAGCACTCTATGTACATCAAACACATACTGACGCACAAAGATTATAGTAAAGGGGATTGGAGACTATGAGCAGAACCACCTGCGATCTGGACACAAAACGCTACGGGCGGCTATTAGCCAAGACTGTCCCCACCGTGATCAAATCGGAACAGGAAAACGCCCGGACCCTATCTATCATTGAAGATCTAATGGCAAAGGGTGAGAATGCACTTACCCCCGAAGAAGATGCCCTTTTTGAGTTGCTGCTGGATTTAGTCCACACATTTGAAACGAAGCACTACCCGCTTGCTGCCAGCAAGCCGCACGAGATGGTTGCTTTTCTGTTGGAACAGCGCGGGTTGACCCCAAGTTCCCTGTGGCCAATCCTTGGATCAAAGGGCCGAGTCTCTGAAGTGTTGTCGGGAAAACGGGCCATTAGTAAAGAGCAAGCGCGGAAACTTGCGGCTTATTTTAACGTTGGAGTCCAACTCTTCATCTAGCTCTTCCGAAAGGACCGCTCCCTTGCGGTCACGGCTCGGTAGCTGGGCGATTTTGCAAAGCGGTTACTTCGCTTTCTGAGGGACAAATCCAGGAGGCAGCGCTGCGCCTGCTCCGAAAAAGTAATCGTCCATTTGCTTGATCAAAAATTCCTGCGCTTCCGCCGTACCCAGATTCAAGCGGTATTCGTTCATGATCATCTTCATGTGCTCAATCCACATTTTCCAGGCTTCTTTGGAAACGTTTTCGAAGATTTTCTGGCCCAGTGGATGCCCTTCAAATGGCACTTCATCAAGACCAGTCATGTCCTTCTGAAATTTGACGCAATAAACCTTACGTCCGCCAGTGTCTTCCGTGCCAAGTGCCGTTAAACTGCTGCCACAACCCATGAAAATGCTCCTTCAGGAAACCCAGCGTTCCCTATGCTACTAATTATAGATGCCAACTGAACTCGCGCGCTGTGGCTGGGCGCAATCGCATCCGCTGCACGCTGAATACCACGACAAAGAATGGGGCGTGCCTCTGCACGACGACCGCATGCTTTTTGAAATGCTGAATCTGGAAGGCGCGCAGGCCGGGCTTAGCTGGCTTACCGTCCTGAAGAAACGCCAGAATTATCGCAAGGCATTTGATAACTTCCAGGCCCACAAGATAGTGAACTATGACGCGGCGAAGATAGCCGAGTTACTGGCGGATGAGGGGATAATTCGCAATCGTCTGAAAGTGAATGCTGTGGTTGAAAACGCCCGCACATACCTGGGCATTCTTGAGGAAGGGCAAAGTTTCGATCATTACATTTGGCAATTCACTAATGGCAAACCCATCGTCAACCATTGGAAGAATATGACACAGGTGCCCGCGACATCCGCGCACAGCGACGTGATGAGCAAAGCTTTGCGAAAGCGTGGATTCAAGTTTGTGGGCTCCACGATTTGCTACGCCTTCATGCAGGCCGTGGGCATGGTGGACGACCACACATCCGACTGCTGGCGGCGAGCTAAGGCGTGAACGTTACGGCCGACTCAGCGCCGAACTTGCGGTAATTGCGGAACTCAATAATGTTCTTGGTGCATGTGGTTGTGCCGCGAAAGCAGCTCAGCGATTCCGATTTAACAGGCAACAAAAACTTCCCAGCCCCTAAGCGGATGAATTCGTAATCGATCACCGTTTCCACTTTGTCGATTGGGAAATCCTTGGGCACATTTCGCGATTGCATCTCCACGCGTAACACTCGCCCGGTCTCCTTATCGATCCAAACTGATCCCCGATAGGCAGGCGAAAACGATTCACCAGGAGCAATCACACGCCAATGCGAAGTTTCCTGTTTCACGTAGAAGTTGTAGACAGCAGCGGTGCGTCCGGCAATGGTTTCCGAGGCACGCAGCGGGCGGAAATCGGCTTGCGTCGATGGGGAAAACAGATCGCGAATCGTGGTGCCAAATTCTCCAGTGGACCAGGACCCAGTTTCTTCAGCCTTGCCTTTGGATGCCTTACCATTCAGCATCACGTTCTTATAAATTTCCTTGCCATCCTGATAAATTAGGTCAATGGATATGTTGTCCTGCGCTTGCCAATTGGTCTTGATGGTGGTGCTTTGGTAGCGGGTTGTAAGTTGCTTTACCGTGTAATTGGGCAGCGATTCCAGGAACGATTCCGATGTCTCCTTAGCCTTTTCAATTAGTGGATCGGCCTCGCGAGTAGGTTCCTCTTTTGCGGCATTAACAATGGTCGGGGGCGAATCCTCAAAGATATTCGCAGCGGGTACGTTAGGGGCTGGATTTGCGGATGCCACCACTGCGATGTCGTCATTGGCTCCCGATTGTTTGCGCGGAGTTGGACGACCGCGTACCAACTTCGGCGGGCCATCTTCGTTTGTCACCTGAGTGGTGGCGTCCAGAACTTCATTGAATGCTCCACGTGCGGGCACGATCTCTTCCGGTTCTTTCTCTTTGCCTTTTGCCGACGCTTTTGCGACCTTCCCGGATTCGGCCTTCGCTTCGGTTGGTTGAGGCTGCTCGTCTTTTTGCTTCGACGCTTCTTCATAGCTCTTCGGAATACTGGCAACCGGAACCCGCGCCGCAACTTTCTCCTGAGCGGTCCCTTGTTTTTCCAAAGTGATGCGACCAGCAAAATACTTGCCATCTTCCCCGGCACCATATTCAACAAGCACATGGTCCCCGGGTTCCAAAGTGTCGGGCTTAATTTCGGTCATGCCCTTAAAATATTTCGTGCCAGGATCCTGACTGAAAAGCATAATCCGCTTATCTTCCGATTCCAGAATCAAGCTCTCCTCACCAAGTTGCCGCAGCATTCCGCGGACGCCCTTCAGCATTTCCATTTGCTGTTGCTTGGCCTTGTCGGTCTTCTTGCCTTTGCGAGGGAATGGAAGACTTCCACCTCCAGGTAAGCCAATTTGGCCGGAGGCGGTTGTGGTGGCGGCGATGATCGCCAGCGCGCAGACAAACAGAGAGCGCATAGAATTTCAGTATATAGATGTGTCAGAGGCAGAACTGGTTGCGGGAAAATGGACGCCGCAGCTTGACAGAGTTTCGTATTTCTGTAATAGTCGAAACATGAGCACAGTACAAGCGAAAAAGAATGCCGAGGAAGTCACCAGATTTGCGGACATGTTCTCTGCAATGGGGACTGAGCCGCGATTGCGAATTATGCAGCTTTTGCTTTCCGCTCACCCCGACGGGCTCATTGTTGGGGAAATTCAAAGTGAATTGAACATCCCCAATTCAACGCTTTCGCACCATCTTGAAAAATTGAAGAACGAGGAGTTGGTGA
>JAYUSZ010000400.1:0-49239 GCA_043755435.1 Bryobacterales bacterium
GCAGACGTTTTGCAGAATGGTTACGACAGAAACACATCCTTGGTGCCTTCGCGAGATACAGGCCTGACTTTCGTCGGAACATTATCAAACCCCTTCCCGGATGGCATTCTGGAATCCGTTGGAAATCGTGGAGGCTTGATGACTGACGTTGGCAACTCGGTCAACTATTTCCTACCCACACCCAAGGCTTCCTACAATCAACGTTGGCAGGCTAGTTTGCAGCGCCAGTTGGGCCGCACCATGGTGGTGGAAGCAGCGTATGTTGGCAATCGGGGAACGAAGCTGGAAGTTGCTCGTGACTCGAATGTGGTTGGGAACGAATTGCTGTCGCGCAGTCCGTTCTTTGACCTGGAACGTGTGAATTACCTGGGTGCCAACATTGCGAACCCCTTCGTCCGTCTACCTGGTGTGAACGGGACATTGGGCACCAATAACACCATTACCCGCGAAACCCTACTAAAACCTTTCCCACAATTTGCCGCCGTCAACACAAGCACCTACCAAGGATATTCCTGGTATCACTCACTGCAAGTTCGCGCTTCAAGACGTTTCGCCACGGGGTTGGGATTGAATGGTTCCTACACCTGGGCGAAGAATATGGAGGCGGTTGGTTACTTAAATCCTGGCGATGCTACACCCTATGAATCACTAGGAGCCTCCGACCGCCGCCATCGCGTAACTCTTTCTACCATGTATGAATTGCCATTTGGAAAGCGCGGAAAGTTTTGGCGATCGGCCCCTCGCATGGTGAATAGTGTGATCGGCGGTTGGCAACTGTCAACCATCTGGATCTACCAATCGGGCTTGCCATTGGGTTGGGGGGATGTGGTTTTCCAGGGTAATCCCGACGATATTCGCACTGGACCACAAACACCAAATCAATGGTTCAACATCAATGCCGGGTTCACTCGCAACACTGCCACGCGACCCGCGTCTTATCACTACCGCAGTTGGCCATTCCGGTTCGCCAATATTCGCGGACCTTCCATGAACAACGTTGACCTTTCCATCAACAAACGCTGGAAACTGAATGAAAGAGGCGCTGAAGTGCAATTACGCGGCGAAGGATTGAATGCCTTCAACCATGTTCTATTCGCTGGGCCAACCACCGATCAGTTCAGCACGGCCTTCGGACAAATCACAGGAGCAGCAAACTATCCGCGACAGATCCAGGCGGTATTGCGGATCAATTTCTGAATTTATTCGGAATCAATTTGAGTTCGCCTAAGGCCAGCCACGTGGCTCCGCATTTTGAGCAACCAAGGTTTAACCACCAGTTGACGATGTAAAGCCAGGAGCTGCCCCAATGTAGCAGCCAGTGATTTCAACCGGAAGAACTGCGAACGGCCGTAAAGCCTCGGCCTATGGGTAACGGGGATCTCCACTATGCGAGTGCCTGTCATTTCGATTTTCTTTACAAGTTCCACGCAAATTGTCCCGCTCGTACTGCTGAGTTGAATCCGGTCAAGAGTGGCCTTGCGGATCAATCTGAAGTCGCAGTCAATATCCTGAAGAGTGATGCCAAAGATTAGACGGGCAAATTGGTTGTAGACCTTCCCAATCCAAATGCGATGCAAAGGATCGTGACGCTTGGCTTTGATTCCATTCACCAGCCCAACATCGGGGCCGCTGAGTTGTAGAAGCATTGGAAGTTCTGCAACATTGTACTGACCGTCGCCATCGGTGTAGAAGATAAATTCCTTGGTAGCCGAACTGAAGCCGCTTTTCAGCGCTCCACCATACCCTCGATTCTGGGGATGGGTGATTACTCGCAACTTCATGCCATATTGAATTTGTAATTCCCGCAGCACTTCGCCTGTATTGTCAGCGCTGCCGTCATTGATGACAATCACCTCAAAATCCGGGACGTGATTTTTAAGGACTCTAAAAGTGGAGGCCAGCAGTCCGGGCAGTGACGGCGCGTCGTTGTAGGCAGGGAAGAAAACGGTAAGACTGGATGGGAAGCGATAGTTAGTCATATTGTATTCACGGTATGGAGGTGTCGCAATAATCTCTTGGTTCGATTTCAGATGAATCCTCTTCTGGGCCAAGGACGAAGTATGAAGGCTTTCCCAAACGAACCTGCGCCGTGTACCGAAAAGCTTCATAACCATAAGGCGCACAAACGATTCTCACCGGAGTTAAGAGCGAGCCTTCTGCGAAGCGAAGGAACTTTTCAGTAGGTTCCACTCGACGCGAATACTGGTCATATTTTTTGGTCCAAAGGTAGGAAAGGTTTTGAACAGTGAAGGCCAAGGCAAACACAGTTGTCAGTGCGGCTTTATTCGAATGGAAGGAGGAACGGAGGACCGCATACGCAGTTCCTACTATAAGCGACAAGCCAACACTGGCCAAATAGGTGTGCCGGCTAGGAACGCGCTCCATGTATGTGAGAAAACAGTAGGGCAGAAGCGAAACTGCGATCCACACTAAGCTCATTTTGACCAGTGTCAAAGAGTGAAGTTTTTGAGTGGCCGCAAGAATCGAAAGACTAATTAACCCCCACGGAAAGAGCAGCCTTCCAAAGCTTTGACAAAAAACTAAGAAAAATGGAGCCTGGAAGGAAAAGGTGCCATCGTTGAGGTGCAAGTGAGTGTTCGCCGCCGCGAATATTCCGAATGAATAGACCACGGTGGAAACTGTCATGCCTAGTAAAGCTGCCACGGGCAATGGCCATTCCCTGCTTTCCCAAAGCCAAATGAAGATGGCAATGGGAAGAACTACAACCGCCGATTCCTTAGAAAGCAGAGCAAGATGGAAGGCCGCCAAGGAAACAGCCAGCAAGAACGGGGAACGCTGCTTGAGGGCAAGGATCCATGAGAGCAAACTGAGCATGACGAAAGTAAAAACAAGCAGCTCAGGAAGAGCGGCCACCCAGATAACCGCTTCTTGGTGTACTTCGCAAAGCGCGAAGGCAACAGCGGAGGGGATGGAGACGGCCCATCCAATGCGTTTCCAATTCCCCAACAGCGCAATCAGAAATGAATTAATGACATGAAGCAAGAGGTTAACCGTATGGTGGAATGCCGGGTTTGGCCCTGCCACTTGATCGGCAAGAAAGGTGACGAAAATGGATGTTGCGCGGCTTCGGTACAACACGTCGTTAGCAAGTTCTGGCCACTGCGAAATAGGACCATAGGTGCGCCCCAGCATGATTTGCTGGTAGGAATCGGCAATGAAAGGCAATAGGACAAACGGAAGATAGGGTACGATGGCAGCCAATCCAACAACAACCACCGCGATCCAAATTTTGGAAATGCCGCAGCAAACTCCGTGGCCCGATTGACTGAGGACTCTACTATCGATACATTGTCTATTTACGTCCACGAACGATGGTTACAGGAAAATTGCTGGTTGAGCGAGTATCTTTTGGTCAAATATTGAGTATCTTTAAGACAATTGAATCGTGCCGCAGCCTTATTAGAGAGAATGATGCAAGTGCCCATGCTTGGTTTAGGCCGGTTCGCCGCATCGCCTGCAATTCATTTATTGATTGCACTGGGACTATTTCTCAGCGTGACCGGGTTTCACTGGCTGTTCCCAAGTGCTCCACTGGGTGTATTTTATGTTCTACCCGTTTTTCCCGCCGCACTTGTGTTAAGTCGCTGGCAGATTTTGCTCTTCGGTCTTGTTCTGGCGTCGGTACGGTCAGCATTCCTCACTACGGATTCCACATTCGATGCAATTCTTCGATTTCTGCTGGGGCTGCTTGCATACTGGGCTAGTGGTCTTTTTTTAGTTGAATTGTTGCAGAATCGCATACTGCGTGTAAAGCATAAGGAGGAGATTACTAAGAAAGAAAATTTGTTAGTTGAAGCGGAAAGGCATCTCCGTTTGTTGGCGGAAGGCAGTCCCGCGGCTATTCTTACACTGGACAAAGAAACAAAGGTGTTGTCTGGCAATTTGGCCGCTTGTTCGCTCCTCGGCATAACGGCGGAGGAATTGGAAGGTTTTCCTGCCAAGGACTGTTTGCCGGTTCTTGCAGACGCCTTAAAGTTTGAGGTGGGCACAACCACATTTCGTACGGCCGCCCAGTGCCATGGCAAGCGTGCCAATGGCGATCACTTCGTTGCGCAAACCTGGTTTTCCACTTACGACACTCCAACCGGACGCCATTTGGCAGCAATCGCCGTGGACATCTCTGACGAAATCCGCAATAGGGAGGAACAAAACCTTCGTCAGTTGTTAGCCAACAACAGGATTATCGCAGCCGCAGTGTCCCACGAAATCCGCAATACCTGCAGTGCTATCACTTTGCTCTATTCAAAAATCCAGAAGAGTTTACCAGAAGAAGCTACTGCAGATAATCAAGCAATGGGATCTCTGGTTTCTGCCCTAAGTAAGATTGCTGCTCTGGATCTTCAGGTACGAAGCGGATTAACTCTGGAAACAATTGACCTCAACGAATGTCTTGAGCAGGTAAGAGTAATCATCGAGCCCGATTGGAAGGAAGCAAATGGCAGGCTTGTCTGGAACATTCCCGAAATATTACCAAGGGTTGTGGGTGAGAGCTATGGAATTGTACAAGTGATGATGAATCTGTCTCAAAATAGCTTGCGTGCCACAGCTTCAATGGCTAACCAATCGCTTGAGCTTACAGTATCAACGAATGCGAACTATCTGTTGATTAGAGCAAGAGACACTGGACCGGGAGTCGCGACGCCTTCTGAATTGTTCGAACCCTTCCGCAGTGGCAGCGGACATGGAGGAATTGGATTGTATGTTTCCCGTGCGATTCTACGCAGTTATGGTGGGGACTTAAAACACGAAGCCTCCATCGCCGGTGCCGTTTTTGTAGTTGAACTTGCCTTAGCTCGTGAAAAGGGAGCAATGGACTAAATTGGCAGAGCAAAAGAAAATCCGATTAATTGTTGTGGACGATCATGCCCTATTTCGCGAAGGGGTAAGTTACCTTTTGAAGCAACAGCCTGGTTTTGAAGTCGTAGGCTCATACAGCACCATCGCTTCGGCGCTTAGCGGGATGCTAAACGATAACGCTGATATTGCACTTCTTGATGTTGACTTGGGAAAAGAGCGTGCGTTAGATTTTCTCCGAGCGCAACAAGAAGGGATTCAGAAATTGAAATTCCTGATTGTTACGGCAGGCCTTAGCGACATGGAGGCGATGCAGCTCGTGCACGCCGGGGTGCGTGGCATCTTCCACAAGCACAATGAACCCGCAGCTCTCTGCGCCGCAATTGACCGTGTTGCGCTGGGGGATGTTGTTCTAGAACCCGAATACCTGAAGGGACTCTTTGCCGCCGTAGATCCACGGACAGTAGATCCACGACCCCACTTGACGGAACGAGAGATCCTCTTGTTGCGCCATCTGCTGCAAGGACTGTTGAACAAAGAGATTGCAACGGCAATGAACCTTTCGGAAAGTACCGTCAAGGCACTTTTGCGTGGATTGTTTGAAAAGACTGGAGTCCGCAACCGTAGTCAATTAGTGAATGTAGCCTTAAATGCGTATCGGGAATACCTTTGATACGTGCTCAAACTAGATGGAAATCCAATTTCCATACTGCAAGAAACGGGCACGTTGTTCTGTCTGTAGAACTGCGATTACGCGGCTAAGGATTGAATGCCTTCAACCATGTTCTATTCGCTGGGCAACCACCGATCAGTTCAGCGCGGCCTTTGGACAAATCACAGGCGCAGCAAATTATCCGCGACAGATCCAGGCGGTATTGCGGATCAATTTCTGAAGGACTGCACGGGATTCATGCCACCATATAGTCATTGACCACTGGCTGGCTTCTTCTCATCATCCCTGGACTCATCTGGGGCGCTTCGTTTCTATTTATCGCTGAGGGTCTGCGCGCTATTGAGCCTAATGGCCTCACTTTTCTGCGCATTCTCATTGGGTTTGCGACGCTCGCCTTATTCCCTTCGGCAAGAAAACCGGTGGCGCGATCAGATTGGGGTGCCGTGGCATGGCTGGGCTTGCTATGGTTCGCATTTCCGTTGAGCATGTTCCCCTTTGCTGAGCAGAGCGTTTCCTCAGCCTTAACTGGGATGCTGAACGGGGCGAATCCATTATTTGCAACCTTGGTTGCCGCATTGATTGCACGACGACTGCCTTCACGAAGCGTGGCGTTTAGTTTGGCCATAGGCATAAGTGGAACCGTGCTGATGGCACTGCCGGCGATGAATGAAGGGCGAAGCAGCGCCTTGGGAATAATCATGATTTTTGCGGCGCTTGTCTCCTATGGCATTGCGCTCAACATTGCGAGGTCCTTGCAGCAGAAGTATGGAGCAGTCCCAGTAATCTGGCGTGCGCAGGCAATTGCGCTGGTGCTAACTGCTCCTCTAGGAATTCCCGATTTCATCGCGGCGAAGTGGACAACTGTTCCGCTGCTATCGATGTTGGCGCTGGGCGTGTTCGGAACGGCAATTGCAAATGTACTGATGGCATCGGCAGCTGGCCGTTTCGGTGCGGCCCGGGCTTCTGGCACTACCTTTCTTATACCGGTGGTGGCTTTAGTGCTGGGTGTTGTTTTGAGAAACGAACGGGTGGTGCCGCTTGCACTTTTGGGAGGATTGGTCTGCCTGATTGGAGCATGGCTTATGAAGCGCGCCAGTTCGCCGGCTTAAAGCCTTTACAATAGAATCATGTCCGATACTTTGCGTATAGCTGATCGCGAATTTTCCTCCAGACTGTTTGTTGGAACAGGGAAATACAGAAGTAATCAGGAAATGAAGCGGTGTCACGAAGCGAGTGGTGCCCAGGTTGTTACGGTGGCTTTGCGGCGTGTGGATCTGAATGACAAAAGCGGCGAATCGCTGATGGATTATATTGACAGATCCAAAGTTTTTCTTCTGCCAAACACTGCTGCTTGTTATACAGCGGATGATGCCATTCGGACGGCTCGCCTGGGGCGTGAAGTTGGGCTTTCAAATTGGGTGAAGCTGGAAGTGATTGGGGACGAAAAGACTTTGTTTCCTGATAATGAAGGGCTGCTGGAAGCCACAAGAGTTCTCGCCAAAGAAGGCTTTGTTGTGTTGGCTTACACCACTGATGATTTAATCAATGCCCGGCGGTTGGTGGATGCTGGTGCAGCGGCAGTGATGCCGCTGGCTGCACCAATTGGCAGCGGCCTGGGAATTCAAAACGTAACTAATTTGCGGATTTTGCGGGAAATGATTACCTCCGTTCCCTTAATTGTGGACGCCGGGGTGGGCACGGCATCAGACGCGGCTTTGGCTATGGAACTCGGTTATGAGGGAGTGTTGATGAACACCGCGATTGCTGCGGCAGACGATGCTCCTAAGATGGCCGAAGCGATGAATTACGCCGTGAAAGCTGGGCGCCTGGCGTTTCTTGCAGGACGGATGCCAAAGAAACTGTATGCCTCCGCCAGCTCGCCGATGACCGGAATGGTGCGTTAAGGAAGAAGTGCCATCCTAATTGGGAACACGACGCCATTCGAGGTCAATGTCTACCAGACTGCCCGTCTGGCTTAGAACGGCTGGGGTAACAAGCGCGGTAGGATCGTCATGAAACGGCGCATCATTGATGCCCGAATTTGCCAGGGCCAAACGAATGGCACGTTCGCACAAACGCGAGCAAATAAACTTCCCTTCTTTCTTGTTAAAACTATTGGCCCACTTTTCGCTCAATCCCCCCGGGAGGAAGACGCTTTGTTGTATTTAAATTTCACCCATCTTGACGCTTCCAAACTGATTTTGAACCTTGTCTCTAGTGAGATGTTGGGCCAGCGTCTGGCAATGAAACAGCGGGAACCAATGTACGATTCCAGGGAGGAATAAGTAACGCCGGATTCCACAATAGCCTCGCAAATTATGTGGTCGCTTCCAATGTATATAGCAGCGTGAGTGTATTTGTTATGATCAGCATCCGTTCGACCCCAACTATGTTGCTTCGATTGAATAAGCCGCTGAGAAAATCCAGCCTCTTGAGGGGCAAATAGCAATATATCCCCTGGCAGCAGAAGGTGAGTGGACGGATAAAAAGAACACAACTCAGAGTTTGGTTGCCACCAATCATTATCTTTTGACCTCTCCCAAACTGCCGGGGTTGCCTCCAATGCTGGATTCGGGCACAGAATGAGGCGATTGGCTATTGTCATGCCGTAGCGGTTTTTGCATTCTCGGTAGAAAGGCTAATCGAAAGCAATCGGACTCCCTCAATCATGAACTCGGCTAGGCGGCCCTCTAATTCGAGAAAAGCTTCCATGTTGGGAGCTAATTGGAGTTTGAAGGCATAATAACTAAAAGCCCATTTTCTCTTTCCATCGGAGTCGAGAATAAAGCCAAGGCCGTCTGGTCCAAGATCGTAAAGGCGACCTGTTCTTTTCTCCACAATGATTACCTTGGGATCAGTCTATCGCGGAAAACGGTTCGGATACAAGCGGTTGGTGGGCCATTACTACTGTACGGGTAATTCGAATCACAACCAATCGAAAAAACTTCATCAATCATCCAACTTCTTTATTTAGCTTTGGATAGAAGCTTAAAGAGTACAGCCAATCATGCAGACTGCTACAAGGTCCTCACCCTACGAATGATAGCATCTTGTCTTAAGTACTAACCGCAAGCCTAATCAACAAAGGCTTGGTGGTCGATAAACACTAAGGACACAATGCAAACCCATCCACGGATTCAACAAGGACGCTTATTTGATCTAGGGCCAGACGGTCTTGGCTTTATCATCCCAACTGATTCTCCCAGCAAGAAGCTTGCGTTTACACTTCGTCTCTTAAAGTTAAAAACTTTCGAGGAGGCTGGGCTGTACGAAGGAGCGCTGGTCCAATTTCAAATCAACGAAAAGCAACAAATCGACGGGGTAAGTGCCGTGGAAATCTCCAAACCAGAGTTAATTGTCGCCTAGAGTTCACTCTGCTAGTGCACGCTAGCAATTTGCTTGGCGAAGAAGATCACCAATGCCCCGGCAATAATCCGGTAAATGGCAAACATCATGAATCCGCGGTTCCGGACCCATTGCATGAACCACGCAACCACTGCGTAGGCCACCACAAACGAAACCAACCCGCCAATCAATAGCAGAATTGCTCCATGAGCATCCACATGGATGTTACCCGCAGCAGCTTCGCCCTTCCCTGGGGAAAGTGCTTTCACCAACTCATAACCGGTAGCCGCAAACATCGTAGGGATGGAAAGGAGAAAGGAAAACTCAAGTGCCACAGTCCTCGACATGCCGCTGATTTGCGCCGAGGCGATCGTCGCCATTGAGCGCGAAGTACCTGGAAACACAGGGCCCAGTGTTTGGCAAAGTCCGATGAAAATTGCTTGCCCAAGGCTAGTTCTATCCAGCCGCCTGGTTTTCGCCTTCTTGTCAGGCATGGGCCGGTAAATGTAATCCACCACCCACATGATGATGCCGCCGATTAGCAAAGCCATCCCCATTGCTGGGATGTTTTCAAGATTCTTACCAATCACTTTCTTGAGAAGCAGGGATGGGACAGCGGTACAAACGAAGGCAATCATGATAAGAGTGGCAGGGTGTGTAAGCACAGTAAGGTCGCCCCGTAAACCCTTGGGAAAGGTGGCGATAAACTCCTTCAGCCGCCCCCGGAAGTACAATGGAAGACTCAAAATGGCACCCAATTGAATGACAATGGAAAACATTTTCCAATAGCCATCGGACAGGTCCACCCCCATCAGGCCTTCCGCAATTCGCAGGTGTGCCGTGGAACTAACAGGAAGAAATTCAGTAAGCCCCTCAATAACGCCCAAGATTACGGCAAGTAAGTATTCGTTCAAGAAGTCTCCAGACGCTGAAGTATTAGTTTCCAGTTTAGCTTAAGAAGTAAGAATCAAATTTAACAATGTATAAGGCTTTGATCGCTAAAGAGCTATACCCCTTGAGCCGATGGATTAAGAGAAATGGGATATCTTCACAGGGGCATCGTTTTCTCTCTAGCTATCTTGGCAGCCACTTGCCTATCCGCTTCGGACATTGAAGGGACCATTGTGGTCCACAGGCGGTTGAGCAAGAAAAAGGTGACGGTATCGGCCGGCGCGTATGCTCGAGGAGCGTCGATTGAGCTAAAAAACGATGCCGCACCCGATCCTCTTGCCTTTGAACGGAGCCGAGTGGTGATTTATGTGGAGGGGAATCTTCCAGCCGGAGCCCACATTTCCACTGAAATGAAGCAACTGGGCAGGCAGTTTCTACCAGACACTCTGGTTATTCCCGCAGGCTCCACGGTTTCATTTCCCAACCTGGACCCGATTTTCCATAACGTATTTTCGCTATCCAAACCGAAGTCATTTGACTTGGGAAACTACTCGAAGAACCAGACCCGCACAATAACTTTTTCGAAGCCTGGAGTGGTGTTTACTCATTGCCATCTGCACCCAAACATGGCAGCGGCCATCGTGGTAACCCCAAATAATTTTGCAACGCAGGCCGATGAAGCGGGGAAATTCTTCTTGAAAAAACTGCCCCCCGGCCAGTACACAGTTGTTGCGTGGCACAAAACTGCGGGGACGTTCAGGCAGAGCGTGGAGGTGAAAGAGGGACGCAACTTATCTGTCCAATTTCTAATCCCACTTGACGCTGTTTCGACCAATGACAATAAGACTCTTGCGGAAAGATAGCATGAGATTTTCCACCAGAGCGTTCCTTTGTTCGTTTGTCCCCTTTGCGTTTTTGTTGACCATCAGCTTCGGACTGATTCAACATCAGGTTCTTTCCACTGTGCGCGAAGGGCTGCGGGAATCCTTGCGGGAAACGCATGCCTCGGTAGCCAGAATTCAATCGAGAAGCGAACTCCAGAACAACCGATTCTTGCGAGTGATTGGGGAAAACGCGAGCTTAAAGGCCGGCTTGCAGTTGCTGCGTTCGGAGAAGAATAGCAGGGAAGCTCAACTTACTGTCGTGGATCAACTGAAAGAGCTGTGTGAGACTCTGGGATTCGACTTACTCTTGATTTCCGATGCCGATGGCAAGGGTCTTGGGGGAGTTTTGCGCGCCGGTTCAAACCTGAATCCAATCGACCCAACCAAGCAATGGCCTCCGCAGCATGGCTTCTATACCGTGAGTGGCAGCACATTCCAAGTAACTTCGATCCCAGTTAATCTTGGCGAGGAAAATATAGGCGTGCTCTCCATTGGAGAATCGTTCGATTTCTCAGAATTTACGACGCCAACAGTCCTTTCGCGCAATGGCAAAGTGCTGAAGTCAAGCATCCCCTCTGCCTCAAAATCAGAAATTGAAACAGCTTTGGCAAAGTGTGGAAGTGAGCGCGAGTGCGAGGCTCATTTGGGGAAATCCACCTTTCTATCTCTCCCCGTTGAGACTCTATCTCTTGGTGATGGCTATGCGCTCCGCAGCTTTCAAGATGTGGAGGCAGCCAGTGGTCCGTTGCTAGCTATGCTAACCAAGGTCTTCTTAGTAGCAGGTTTGGGTGCTTTGCTGGCAGCGTTTTTGGTAACTGTACTTTCTTCCCGATCCATTGTGGGGCCGATCTCAAACGTGGTGGAACATTTGCGCCTCAGTGAAAAAACCCATGTGCTACCAGAGTTTCCTGACACTCACTCCTCTATCCGCGAGATCAAGGAGATGACGGAAAGCTTCAACCGGGCCTCAATTTCCATTCGAGAAGGGCGAGAAGTGCTGCACCGGGCTTACGTGGATTTTGTGGCCTCACTCGCAAATGCACTAGACGCCCGCGATCCATATACGGCTGGGCACAGTCATCGGGTAAGTGAGATGGCAAGGACTACTGCAAACGCTTTGAAGCTATCGCAAGTTCAAGTGGAGGAGATTCGCATCGGCGCATTGCTGCACGATATTGGAAAAATCGGCGTGCCTGATGCTGTCCTGCAAAAGCCTGGAAAGCTGACTGCTGAGGAACTCACCCTAATCAAGCAGCATCCTCAAATAGGGCGGCATATTTTGGGATCTGTTCATGGGTTTGAAAATTACCTGCCTATAGTGGAACTCCACCATGAGAATTGGGATGGCACTGGTTATCCCCATGGCCTTGCCGCGGAAAAAGTTCCACTAGCGGCCCGCATTGTTCATGTGGTTGATGCCTTTGATGCCATGACAACGAATCGCCCATATCAGGCGGGCATGCCCAGAATAAAAGCTATGGAAACACTTCGCAACTGCTGTGGGACTCAGTTTGATGCAAAGGTTGTGGAAACATTCCTCAGTACGCTGGATGAAGCAGCACCTACAGAGCAGATCAGTGATTTGGGGCAATCACTCGGAAATCTAGCCGGGGCTCTAGCGGCGGAAATCGCTCCGGCAGCAGTGTTGGAGAAAAAAGTATGAAGTACGGATTCACTTTTCTGTTGGTAGCAGTATCAGGGATTCTTCAAGCACAGGAGGCCGAAGCCGGTTTTGAATTGCGCAGCACCATCAGCGCCATGGGAGCATTTTCCAATGTGCCGGAAACTGCGCCGCGCAAAGGTGATCCTTATGTGGCAGGGGTTCGCGGCATGTTCTACCCCACTTTCAAAATCAACTCCCGCTGGGCTTTTGTAGGTGCCGTGCAAGTGAATTCACGGCCGTATTTTTTCGAAGAATTCAATACGCAAGGCCACGGCTTTCGTGCGGACATCCTACAGGCGCATTTGAGTTACAGCCGGTTTTGGAACAATAAGTCAATGGTTGTGCGCGTTGGGCAACTCTCATCGGCATTCGGTTCCTTCTTGTTGCGTTACGACGATGCGGTAAACCCCGTGGTTGGCTTGCCGCAAGCATATGGTTATTACTACAAGGGTGTAACGAGTCGTGGACAAATGGGCGCGCAAGTGGATTTGAACTACGGTCAAGTGGACTTACGAGCGCAGTTCGTGAATTCATCCCCAACAAACAGGCGCAGCATTTTTGACAAAGAGCAATATGGGAGCTGGGCCGGAGGCATCGGTTACTCGCCTAGACAAGGGTTCCGAGTAGGAGCCTCCACTTACTATGGGCCATACCTGCATCGCCAGCATCGGTCCTTTTTCCCAGGCGAAGCTGCGCCAAAGTCACTTCCTGTTTTGGCAGTCGGTGTGGACGCCCAATATGGTCAAGGACCCTGGAACCTGAACGGTGAATGGCAGCACTTTCAAATGAACTACGCAGCAATCCCCGATTCAATTTACAAAATCGGATATGTGGAGTTACGCCGCGTGCTTCACCCGCGCTGGTATGTGGCAACGCGTCTGGGTTCTTTTCGGGCCAGCCGTTTCGCTGCCGACGATTCGTTTGAGTTCGCTGTCGGCTACCGGCCGAATCGCTTTCAATTACTGAAAGTAGATTATTTGGCTCTGCGTAATTCCCGCACAACAAATGTTTCAAACACTTTCGCCGTGCAACTGGTTACTTCGCTAGACCCTATCACTGTTGCCCGTGACTAGAGACAGTTTGTCTCACGCATGGACAATTAGTACCAAACCATCCTGTAACTTCTTAACAATTCAGCCTTGATCCTTTGGCAATAGAACTGCATAGATCATGCCATGAGACTTGGCGCAATTCTATTGGTACTTCAACTATCCGTGGCCTACGCGGGAAGTTTTCGTCATTCGAAAATTGCCGAGGATCTTCGTTTGGAAGAAGGGGAGGAGCACGAAGTTATCATTGTGTTTCGCCAACAGTACGATCAGCAGCAGTCGCGCAGAGTTCGCAACCTGGGTGGTAAGTTGCGACGGGAGCTGCCTCTTGTTAACGCCGGTCATTACCAACTCACCAACGCTCAATTAACACAATTTGCAAACGATCCTGACGTGGAAGCGATTCATCCGAACCGTGAAGTGCGCAGCACCGCGTTCAACGGTAAGATGGACTACGCTTGGATGTCCTTGTTGAATGCAGCTTCTCCAAATACCAGCGTCAGATATGATGGCACAGGTATCGGGGTTGCTTTGATCGACAGCGGAGTTGACACCAGCAGCGAACTTACGGGTGGCCGCCCCATTTATTCTCAAAGTTTTGTAACTGGCGAAAATACTTCAGATTGGTTCGGTCATGGAGATCACGTGGCAGGCATCATTGCCGGCACCGGCGCTGGTTCCACTGGTCCTGAGTTCGCATATAAGGTACGGGGCATTGCTCCTTAGTCGCGGATCATCAACCTGAAGGCACTCAATGAAAATGGGTACGGTTCCGACGCAACCGTGATCGCAGCAATTAATCGTGCGATTCAATTGAAGTCAACTTACAACATCAAAGTAATGAACCTATCTCTCGGCAGGCCGGTGCGAGGCAGTTACAAAACCGATCCACTTTGCATGGCGGTGGAAGCTGCATGGAAGGCCGGCATTGTAGTGGTGGTCGCGGCAGGCAATGAAGGGCGCAACAATTCATTGGGGACGCAGGGGTATGGAACAATCATGTCACCTGGAAACGATCCCTATGTAATCACAGTAGGTGCCATGAACACCAAAGGTTCAGCAACAAGAAGTGACGACGTGATGACTAGCTTTAGTTCCAAAGGCCCGACTATGATCGATTTTGTAGTAAAGCCTGATTTGGTTGCACCTGGGTCAAACATTGCTTCCAATCGGCCATGGCTAACTTGGTTTGATGAAGCCTACACCTCTAACCGCATTCCGATTTCAGCTTACTGCGCGACATGTGCTCCAATAGCCTCAGCTCAACTCGATTACTTTCAAATGAGCGGAACCAGCATGGCGGCGCCGTTCGTGAGTGGAGCCGCAGCGCTGTTGTTGCAGCAAAATCCTGCCCTGACTCCGGATCAAGTAAAGGCTCGCTTGATGAAAACTGCGGACAAGACCTTTCAGTTAAAGACTGAGGTTGCTAACCCAACAACGGGAACCACCTATACCGTGAACGCCGACCTATTCACGGTGGGGGCCGGCTATCTCAATATTGACGCGGCCCTATTAAACACAGCCGTTCCCACAGCCAACCGATCAGCACTTTCGCCAACGGTGCGCTACAACTCAACCACTAAGAAAGTGAATGTAGTTATGGGTTCGAACGTGGTGTGGGGTGAAAGCGTAGTATGGGGCGAAAACGTAGTGTGGGGCGAAAGCGTGGTTTGGGGCGAGAACGTAGTATGGGGTGAAAGCGTAGTTTGGGGCGAATCGACCAACACAGCATTCACAACCATTTGGGGAGCCAGCAGCCCGTGGATTGCAGCGTCTCCTGCGGTTGAATCCATCGACCTAATTTTGAACGGTGAAAATTAGAAATTGGTAGCCTACACATTGTATGGGCTGCCCGATTCGCGTCTTGCTTTTGGTGTTCGCTGCTTCTCTTAATTTGAAGGCGCAGCCGGAAGTTTTTGAAAGCGCGGTAAAGCCATTTGTGGAAACTTACTGCGCTGTATGTCACAATCCCCAAGCTAAGGCAGGTTCGCTGGATCTTACTTTCTATTTAAAAGGAAGCGGAGCCGCAGCCATAAAAGACAAAGCACGCTGGACGAAGGTTCTGGAAAAGTTGAATGCCGGTCAGATGCCTCCGAAAGGGGCGTTGCTGCCTTCTGGAGAACAGATTGCCCCAGTAATGGATTGGGTTGAAAAAGCTTTGGCCGGCGGCGAGACCGAGCCGGCGGCAAAATCGGAAGTCACTCCCAAGCGCGTCAAATGCGGGTTTGCCGCAAAACTCTTTGGGCGCTGCCGCTAAAGCTAAAATGAATTACTAACCCGTGACGCTTTCCCATCTATTCGATCTTAGTTTTCAAACACGCTCTAAGCGCATCGCCCTTGAGTTCCAAGGAGCAACCTTCACTTTCGAGGACTTGGATAAACGCAGTAACCAATTGGCAAACCTTCTGCTTTCGCGCGGTCTGATCAAAGGTGACCGGCTATGCGTCTTTCTTTCCAATTGTGTTGCGATGATCGACCTATACTTGGCGTGCACCAAAACAGGAATCATTTTCGTCCCAATCAACATTCTTTATCGTGATCGCGAAATTACCCATATTCTGAACGATGCTGATCCCAAGGCGCTTGTGACTTCCGCTACCGACATTGTCACGAACCTTCCCGTTTGGCAGCCGGATGAGCTAACCACAGCCGCCGATATAATGGGAAGCGCCCGTCCGCATGCAGATCTGGATGGAGATACACCAGCGGGCATCATCTATACTTCAGGCACTACCGGCGCGTCCAAAGGTGCGATTCTAACCCACAACAATTTCATAGCAAATGCGCTGAACCTGATCACATGCTGGCAAATAACGGAAACCGATCGTTTATTGTTAGGGCTGCCATTGTTCCATGTACATGCGTTGGGCAACGGTCTGCATTGTTGGCTAATCAGCGGTTGTACCATGCGCTTATTGGAACGGTTTGAACACCAGAAAGCAGCTGCCGAGTTCTTGGAATTCCGGCCCACTGTATTCTTCGGTGTCCCAACGATTTATGTCAGGCTGCTGGATTTGCAGGTGGACGCTGCAACAGCGATTGGGGCTGGAATGCGGCTGTTCGTATCGGGGTCGGCTCCATTGCCTGCGCAAACTCATGAAGATTTCCGCTTAAAGTTTGGACACACTATTTTGGAACGGTACGGAATGAGCGAAACATTGATGAATCTTTCCAACCCTTACATTGGCGAGCGGCGGGCGGGTAGTGTTGGCTTCGCCTTGCCAGGGATTTCGGTACGTCTTTTGAACGACCAATTGGAACCTGTGAAAGATGGGGATTCAGGGGAAGTTTACTTGAAGGGCCCGAACGTCTTCGCAGGTTATTGGCGGCGGGAAGAGGCTACCAAAGCGGCATTTGTAGATGGCTATTTCAAAACGGGCGACATCGCCAGCCGCTCCGCAGATGGCTACTATACACTTTCAGGACGCCGCAGCGACCTGATTATTTCCGGGGGATTCAATATTTATCCGCGCGAAATTGAAGAGTTTCTTTTGGAGCAACCTGGAGTTACTGAAGCAGCTGTTGCTGCGCAACCGGATCGTGTGCGGGGTGAGGTTCCGGTTGCTTACTTCGTAGGCACAGCGAAGGCTGAAGATCTTGAAGCAAATTGCCGGCAGATGCTTGCATCGTTTAAGATCCCGCGAGCTTTTCATTGCTTGGATAAGTTACCGCGCAATGCAATGGGGAAAATTCAGAAACATTTATTGCCCCGTCCTTAATGCAGTAAAATAGGGATCTTGACACCTTCAACACCTACTTGGGTTCTCTTCGCCAGCTCACATGATAAAGCTCATCTAAATGCAGTGACTGAAGGTCACGCTGGGAACCGAACACACTACGACGTAACCGGATTTGTACCTGTAGTTGGACAGCCTGTGAAGGGCATCGATGCATCATCGAAGCTGGTGCGCATTGAAGGCTCGGCGCCGATTCTGTTGGACCACAAGGCGTCGGACCCAAAGAACCCGATGGTTCATTTCCGCGGAGTGACTCAGCATTTACATTACACGGGGAAGGAAGAAAAGGAAAAGTTGGCAGTGGAATCGCGCCTGCCTATTGCGGCAGCGGCGGATACTACGGCAGTGATTATTCCCATTCGCAAATCAGCAGTATGGTGGGCCTTGACGCAGGATCAAAGGCAAGCGTTCTTTCATAAAACCAAGACCAGCGCGGGGCATACTCAGGTGGGGTTTCCGTTTGCTGACAAGATTTTCCGTAAGCTTTATCATTCGCGCTATACCGGCACTCCCCTGCCTTACGATTTTGTAACTTACTTTGAGTTTCCAGCAGAACTGACTGCTGATTTCAAGCAATTGTTGACGCAGTTACGGGATCCGAAAATCAATCCCGAATGGGAGAGCGTGGAGTTGGAATTTGAGATCTGGATGACCAAGGTTGGCGAGGACTGAGTCTAGTCCAAACGCGTTGACGCCAAGACAACTGCAACTGACAAATGCACTGTGCCGCTATGTAGAACTGTCGGGGTACGGGGGAATTGGTGAGCGCGGCCAGGTGAGGAGACGTGTAGCGGTTACGGCTTCAACTTGCACTTATGCTTCGGCAGTGTCTTCGCCGCGCCCTCGAGGTCGGCCTGTAGTGCCCGTTCGGCTTCGGACGCCTTCGTTCGCCAAATTGCTCATACTCTTTCTCAGCGATAGTGTCCGCTTCCGCTTTGGTGACACGCCTCTTTGAATCGAGCACCGCGCGTTGGTTAAACTTGAGGAAATCGTTCAATTTGGTTTCCCAGTCTTTTAGCCGAGAAACGGCAGTTGACGCCTAATCTGATACGCCGGATGTCAGGTTCGCGAAACTCCGGGACGGGGGTTCAATTCTTTCAAGTCCTCCATAAGTAGAACATCTTCAAATGAATTGCAGCCCCGTCCTGGATTTCGCAGACCGCGCCAACCCTAGCCCCCAGTCGAGCCACCCGTGAATTTGATAACTGAAAAGCACTCACCCTTCGGTGAAGCAGACTTCCATTCATCTGGTTGTGCGTACAAGAGTTGTTCAACCGGTGGTGCATCAACTGCCGTTTTTGGGATGAAGAATGGATCTCCGCTCTACTGGAGAAGCGGCCAGACCTGACGCCGAAGAAACTCGAACGAACCCGCGCGTTGATGGACCTGCATGCCACCGACGCCCTCGTCACCGGCTACGAAGATCTGATCCCCGGCCTCCAACTGCCCGATCCTGACGACCGACACGTCCTTGCCGCTGCCATTCGAGGACAGGCGGACGTGATCGTCACGATGAACCTTCGCGATTTCCCAGCCGACGTTGTTGGAGCATTTGGGATCGAGGCGCAACATCCCGACGAATTCGTTCTCCACTTGCTCGACCTCGCGCCTGGAGCTGTCATTGCGGCGGCAGAAACACATAGGCAAAGCCTCAAGAACCCCGCCAAAACGATGAGCGAGTATTTGGAGACGCTTGAACGGCAGGGGCTTACCCAGACTGCGGCCGCGCTAGGAAGGTACGCAAAGGACTACTTTCCGCATGTTCAATAGTTCTCCTCAACTCGGCGGGCCCGTTACCAGCGGAAACCGGTACGGCATTGGGATCCGTACCATTTTTCTGCCGAGCATGCCGTTGCTCGTGAGTTATCCTGAATCGGCCCAGGAAGTTACTGCCGCTTCAACGGCTTTCGAGCCATGTTGGTTGTGAAGGCGACATCACAAGGAGCAAACGGTAAGGGGCCTTTCTCCGAGTCGCCGACCATCCATTCGGAGCAGCCGTCGCCTGACGCTTCGGCGTTTATCGTTACTGATTTCCCAGAACGGACTGCGGGCTCTCGGAATCAATGCTTCAGAAACGATCATGTGAAAAATGACTGATGTTCCAGAAAAGGCAAGTCTGTGCAACTGCGGGAACCTGGGAACACCGGCTATTTTCCGATAACGGCACTTTACAGCCTCGACTCTTGCCGAATGGCAAAATAGGGCCGAAGTCGGCTGTGGCAATCAATCTACTTCACTGGGCCGGAATGTTACCCAAAAGATACTTTCCGGTTGCGCCGTCATCCATTCCCGGGTCCGCTTAGGATTTGTGGCACTCTAGTGTGATGTGTCCGGTCAAATGTCGATCCGCTCGTAATGGCTCGAACTCGGTGCTTTCTGGTGTTGGCATTTCCCGCGTGGCCGATGGCCATCGCGGATGCAAACAAAAACTCTTGGGCAGAATGCCGCCATTACGATGGTCACCGAACGGCTGACGCCATGAAACCGCTTCTTTATCTCCTGCTATTCGGCTTCGACCGCACGCGCGAGATCGGCGGCATGTCCGCGCAGGAGATCGCCGAAGCCGCGAAGGGCTGGGGCCAGAACGACGACATCACCGTGGTTACCGTGCGAAGGGCATTATGAACAGGCTTCTACTCCTCATGGCCGTATTCTCCCTCCAGGCAGAGAGCGTCCTGCAAATCGATCTCGGCGGCGCATGGCGTGCCCATCGGGGCGACCAGCCGGCTTTTGGTGCTCCGGATTTCGATGACCGGTTCTGGACCGAAATCTCTCTGCCGGGAGGCCTGTACCCGTCAGGCACCTATTGGTTGCGGCGGCGAGTGGACCTTCCCGCGTGGCTAGATCGCAAAGAACTGGCGTTGACGCTAGGCAATGTGGGGCACGTCTATGAGGTGTTTTGCAATGGCCGCCGTATTGGCGCTTCGAGTCCTTTCGACGCCCTCGAAGACGCCCAGATTCCCCGGCCGCGGACCTTTGGGATTCCGCCCGAAGCGGTGGCGGACGGGGGCACGATAACGATCGCGTTGCGCGTGAAACGCGGCCTTCGATTTCACCCCGACTGGATTCTGCCCGACAGAGGACCCTATTTGCTCACGACGCTGTCCAACGCCCCCACCGACGCCGGACGCCAGCAATTGACCGATCGTTGGGTGCAGAAATCTCCGCGGCTGATCATGGGGGCGTTCTTCTTCTGCATCGGCTTGCTCAGTTGGTTCGGCTGGCGTCTTGACCCAGGCCGAAAGGAACTCCTGTGGCTGGCGTTGATCGTCTTGAATCTCGCGCTTGCCGCCGCAGAGGTCTTTTACCAGCTCTTGGCGGATGGCCATCCGTTCACCGCTGGCGGATCGGCCTGGGACTCATTCTTCCTTAACTTGCACGCTCCGTTGTTGACGGAGCTGGCCTTGGCCACGTTGGCGATCCGGCCGTCCGGATGGCGTGTCGCCACGTGGCTCGCCTGGGGGGTGTCCCTTTGGGGCAGCTATGCCAATGGGTCCCCTATCATCTTCCCGCTGGCGATGACGTTCTGCGCCTCGACCACCGTTTTGGCTGTGCTGCTCAATTGGCGCAACCTTCCCAATAGCATGAATACGTTCGAGCCGCACCTGATTCGACTGCTGCTGCTGCTGCCAGCCCTGAGCATGGCCAGCGACTGGATTGGCCGGGTTGAAGTGCGACGCCGGGCGGCCGAACTGGGCCCCGCGGTGGGCGTAGGCGATGTTGCCTATTTCGCGCTCGGCCCGTATCACGTCAGGAGTCGAGACGTGTTTTGGCTCTTTGTCGCCATCGCGTTGCTCGTCCAGCTTCTCCACCGGGTGATTGTCGACCAGCGGGAGAAGCAGCGCCTCGCCAGTGAACTCGAAGCGGCCCGCACGGTGCAGCAGCTTCTGCTGCCCATCTCAGCGGCGCGCAGTGAGGTATTCGAGGCGAACGCCGTCTACGAACCGGCGCAAGAGGTGGGCGGCGACTTCCATTGGAGCCGCACCACCGTAGACGGCGCGTTGATCGTGGTGGTGGGTGACGTCAGCGGCAAGGGTCTCAAAGCCGCGATGCTGGTCTCGGTGGCGATCGGGATTCTGCGAACCGTCAAATCGTCTTCGCCGGCGGCGATTCTTGCCGCATTGAACGAAGGACTGACGGGACACACGGGCGGCGGTTTTGTTACCTGCTGCTGTGCGCGTTTCGATGCGGATGGGACAGTGACGATTGCGAATGCCGGGCATCCTTCGCCCTATTGTGATGACCGTGAGGTTGAGGTGGAAGCCGGACTGCCGTTGGGCATCATGGCTGATGTGGTTTACGACGAGGCAGTGGTGAAAGGAAGCCGGTTCACATTTGTTTCCGACGGAGTCGTCGAGGCCGAAAACGCCCAACGAGAACTGTTCGGCTTCGACCGCACGCGCGAAATCAGTGGAAAGTCCGCGCAAGAGATAGCCGCAGCCGCCAAAGCGTGGGGCCAGAACGACGATATTACCGTGGTGACGGTTAGGAGGAATGGATGAAGCTACTCGCCTTCCTGCTCTTCAGTGCAAGCGCGCTGCTGGCTCAGAATGCGCTTCTTGTCGACCTTAGCGGATCCTGGCGATCCATTGATGAGGACAGTCCCACCTTTGCCGATCCGGCATTCGATGATTCCAGTTGGCGAACGGTTACGCTGCCGCGGGGAGAATTGATCCCACTCGAAAGACAAGGGACACGCCCCGCGTGGCTGCGCCGCCGTGTGCAGCTTCCAACTGGAACCGATCGCTCTCAACTCGCACTGACGCTGGGAACACCCGCCGACGTCTACGAAGTTTGGTTGAACGGAAAGCTGCTTGGCCGTACCGGCGATTTCGATTCGCTCGAATCGGCCCATATCCCTCATCCAGTCACGTTTGATCTTCCTCCAACTGCCGTTCCAGCAACAGGTGATTTGCTGATTGCTTTGCGAATTCGGTGGGCATTCTGGGCTCCTCCCATCTTCGATATGGGAGATCGCGGCCCATATCTGATCACCCTACGCGCCGATGCCCCCCGCAATGCAGGAGCGGAACAGATGACCATCTGGCGGGAACGTCATTCCCTTGCCTTAATGTTTGCCACTGCATTTCTTCTGATTGCACTGGCTTGCTTGCTAGTGTGGCGAGCGGATCAGGATCGCACTGAGTTCGCCTGGTTCGCTCTTGTTTCCCTCGTTTACGCGTTCAACGCCGTGTACCACAATCTGATCATCACTCCCGAAGCACAACCCTATAACCGCGTTGGGACTGCGGTTCTTTCCGCCATCCTCGGCTGTTCTATGTATCCTTTGTTCACGCAATTCGTGGCTTCCGCATTGGGTTACCACTCTCTCTGGCTTCGCCTGGCAATTTGGGCCGGGTGGAGTGTGTTGCCTGTTGTCACCATTTTGCAAAGGTTTCAAAGGACCGGCGGGAATCTCGCAAACGTCTGGGTGGCCCTGGTAGCCATTGCCCTCATTGTCCATCACTGGAGACGCGTACCCTTCACCCGCCTGGCCGTTCCCGATCATCTCTTCCGATTGATCCTGCTTGTCCAGGCAGCAGGCTATTTGGAGCTGTGGGGCCGGTACATGCTCGGACTGAAGTTGTTGATGCCCGAGTGGTATTTGTTAGGGCCTTACCGACTGTGGCGCGAAGACTTGTTCTGGCTGCCTGTTTCCACTGTCATCCTCATGCTGATGATTCGCCGCATCACCGCCGACCGGCGTGAAAGGTTGCGGCTTGCCAGTGAGCTTGGAGCGGCGCGGACGGTACAGCAATTATTGTTCGCTCCACTCGGTGAGGAGTCACCTATTGAAGCCGTGTATGAGCCAGCGCTTGAAGTCGGAGGCGATTTCTACCAGGTTTTCGCATTGGCTGGCGGAGGTTATGTTGTGGCTGTGGGGGATGTCAGCGGAAAGGGATTGAAGGCAGCCATGGTGGTGTCGCTACTAGCTGGGGCATTGCGCAACCGCCACTCCGATGAACCGGACGCCTTGTTAGGCGAGTTGAACCGCGTAGCCTCATTGGGGCTGGATGGCGGCTTCGTCACGGCCGCTGTGGCGCGTTTTGATGCAGGCGGGCTGGTCACAATCGCCAGCGCCGGGCATCCCGCTCCATACTTGCAGGGGGAAGAGGTTGCGCTTGAGGCGGGTCTGCCCCTTGGCATTGACCCGGCCGCTGGCTACTCGTCGCAAAAGATCTTCCTGCCTCCGGGCGGTCAACTGACGTTTGTCTCCGATGGAGTGGTGGAGGCCGAGAACTCCCAGCGCGAACTGTTCGGCTTCGAGCGCACGCGCGCGATCAGCGGAAAGTCTGCGCAGGAGATCGCCAAAGCCGCCAAGGCCTGGGGCCAGAACGACGACATCACCGTGGTCACGGTAACGAGGGAAACCTAAAAATGTTGGTGTTGATATTGTGCCGCATGCTGCACTCCGAGTTGTCGATCATCGGCCATGACGCGCTTTCGCCGTTCTTTTCACACCGCTTGGCGCGCTCGAAACCTGGCCAAAGAGCGTGAACTGCGGTTACCGGAAAAGTGGCGGTGTTCCCAGGTTCCTGCAGTTCCACAAACGACCTTAATGGGAGCGTCTCAACAGGTTCCCAGGCTTCAAATAGTTACGTGTGATGTCAATTCGGCAAACTCTAAAGACGTGGTTTGAACTGACGTCTTGTGAAATTATTCCTCATAAGTCGGCCTGTGGCCCCTAGTAGCAGTCGCTCCGGGCGAATCACGCGCTACTCGGAGAATGGGCTGGATTCCAGGCGCTCCGAAGGATAGCTCCAAGATACGGCGATATTGGAAATAGCTCTCGGGAAGTCGCAATGTCGTTAGCCAACTGGTACGCGTATCACTGCCGTACCAATTGACCTCGCCCGATGCGGATCGCTTCAGCAGCCGGGCGCGGTTCGAAGATCCCCGTAGACCCGTCAAGAGAGTTAAACAAATCCACGCCTTCAATTGGCCGGCTACGCTGAGGCAACCGGCCTGTTATTCAGGAGCCCAACGAAGGCGTTGCTAAGTCGTTCGTTCCATTCGCTAGGAGGGCAGCCTCATGAGCGCAGCCTCGATTACGGGAGCGTCTACGTCGGTCAGGTTCTTCAATTGGTCGAGAGTCACCTTGCCTTCGGTGGCGTGAGCGATCACGTCGCCGAACTTCGCGGGCCACCCGGCGCGTCCACTCTCTGCGACCTTGCGTGCGGCTTGGAGCAACTGGCCGCGAAGGGCCGCGATTTTGCCGGTACCGTTGGGCGTACCGGGAGCGGCCTTTTGCGGACCGGCTTCAGATTCCACGCGGTTGAGCAGCGCGCACAGAGCGTCACTATCAGGAACGTCATCGACCGAATCACTCGCCAAGTTCAAATGCGCGGCAGATTGCTGCGTAGCGTCCGTCACTGAGTTTGGCTGAAGCAGCGCGTAAACGCTCGACGACTTTCGCCATGTCCGTGAGCTTGTCCAAAACTGTCGTGAGCTTTGCAAATCCGATCTTGGACGGATCTGTTACGCGAAGCGCGAATTTCGAGAGGCCGAAGGCCGAAGCAGGCGCAGCCGCGCTTGAAGGTCCGAGCTGAGTTTTCCATATCCTCACTATCCAGCTTTCTTTTAGGCAAGAATAGAGGGGTTCACCAGACGCTTACGCTCAACTAAGGAAGATCACCTTGAGCGAGACCCCGCCTCGAACCGTGATATACGCGATACACAATAACAATGTTGCTTTCGTGCAGCACTCTAAAAATGATTCTATGAGAAAAGTAGATGAGTTGGCGGATCTCAAATTGAAATTCATCTTGTTCCGGGATTGACGGACATCGTTCGGGAAGTTCTTCGAGAGATAGGATTGCTGTAACAAGTCCGAGATACCAGCGATCCGCAGCATCGGGCTCTTTCTTGAACATCGCGGATGAACCGAAAGTATTCGCCGGAATCGAATATGGCCGGTTCAGTGATGTCAACGCGAAATGTCAAGCTTCTCCTGAAGTTCCAAAAGTGCTTCCCTTGCGGGTTTGACTCTTCCTTCCTCGGCAGCCTTGATGCCAAGACGAATCGCCTCTACCGCCTCGAACCGTTCGAGTCGGTCAAGCATTTGCTGGTAACCTTCCGCGTCTTGGACAACAAATTCAGCCTTGCCATTGACGGTAAGAACTACCGGCCTCCTCGTCTGCTTCATCTGGCTCATAAAATCGCTAGTGTTGCGTTTGAAGTGGGTGAGGGGATGAATGTCCTGAGTAAGGTTAACCATGTGTGATCCTCGCATCTTAAAAAGATCTTTAACGATGCTACCAGGGTTTTGGCCGTTGGTCTAGTGCTGTTTCCGGATCATCGACGCTTCGATCATTCTCAGCATCAGCGACCGTAAGTTGATTCTTCCTTCATGTTTTTTGATAGGAAAATCTGCTCTACGACACGTAAGTTATTGAAACCAAGAGAGTGTTTTACGAAGGTCCGGAATCCGCAAACCAAGATGGCATTAGAAAATGTATGGACAATGTCCATCATTTCATGGTAAAGTCGCCTCAGGAAGACAAAAAGGCTCAGATGAGAAACGAACTCGCCCTAAAGGAAACGAAGGTTCAACTCCGAATGCGTCCAATTCAAAAGGACGTGATCGCCCGCGCGGCGGAAATCAAACAGACCACCATGACAAACTTCATGGTCGAGCAGGCATTCAATGCCGCCCAACAGGTTCTTGCCGATCAAACGCACTTTTATCTCTCGCCGGAAAAATGGGATGAATTCTGCGCCGCACTCGACGCACCACCACGAGAGGTCCCTGAACTTCGTAGACTTCTTACCGGGCCAAGTGTATTCGATGAGTCTAAGTAGTCCCGTTCCGATCACCAAGGACCACGATACTGCGCTGTTTGATTGTGGGGTTGCTCCCCTCAATGACTACCTTCATAAGTACGCGCTGGCAAACCACCAGAATCGGGCTGCCCGCACCTACCTTGCATTGAGGGACAGCCGAATTGTCGGCTACTACACTCTTGCAAACGGCTCAGTGAGTCCCAACGAGGTGCCACCTCGTGTGGCCCAAGGCCTGGGGAAGTATCCTTTGCCAATAACTCTCTTGGCAAGACTCGCGGTAGATCTTTCTGAAAAGGGCAAAGGGTTGGGGCGAGGCCTACTCAAAGACGCCGTTCTTCGCGCCTATCAGGCTTCGGAGCTTGTAGGCAGCCGAGCTATTCTGACCCACGCCAAGGACGAAACCGCAAAGACCTTTTATGAACGGTTTCAATTTGCCCCATCTCCACTGAACGAATTTCATCTATACATGTTAATGAAGGATATTCGTCGTGTGTTTGGGGAACAGGAGGATGGGAGGTAGTGGACAGGCTATGATCGATCAGCCATCTTTGTTCTGTGCACACAGTTCGCAGTGGCCATGACCTCGTGATATTGTGACTGAAGGGCAAGGGGTCACTACGAGCATTCAAATTCTAATCTATTTACGGACATGTTCGAGGTCGATCCCGAAGATTTGGAAGCGTACGGCGCATTTAATGTATCCCTTGTAAATGACCTTCCGCTCTTCACTGACCCGTTTCTTCTCTTTAATGCACCCAATTTCCTGCGCCGTAATCTCCCGGCGCTTGTCTTGCTCACCGAAAGGCATCGCATACGTGGCCTGTTCCAATCGCTTGGCCCACACCGTAAATCCGTCCCGGTCCCAATACAGGATCTTCACGCGATCACGAGGCCGATTGGAAAAAACGAACAGGTGGCCATCCATAGCATCCAATTCGAGGTGGTCCCGCACCAGCGCGTGCAATCCGTCGAAACTTTTTCGCATGTCGCAGGGACTGGTGCAAAGATAGACCCGCACACTGGCAGGTAAATGAATCATGCCCGCAGCGCTTCCAGCACTGTGCGCAGTGTGGATACCTCCACTCCGGCGGTGATTCGTAAGCGCTCTCCGGTCACCAAAATAAGTTCCAACGGTTCGGCGGCTGGCTTGCCTTGTGTTCGCACCAGCGCAAAACTCACTGGTTCTTGTTGCCGTAATCGTTTCCGCCATGTGTAGGACGTTTGCCCGCAGATTCCTTGCTCTTCGCAGTATGCCCGGACTTCTAAATAAGCCACTTCGTTCACTGGCTACTTCTTTCCAATATTCGTTTCGCGTGCCGGTCTTGGCTGAGTTTTCCATATCCTCACTATCCAGCTTTCTCCTAAGGCAAAGATAGAGGGGTTCATCAGGTTCATCAGACGCTTACGCTTCAGCGGGTTCTGAATGGCTACTTCCAGTACCATGCAGTCCCGACGAATCTGCTGCGATTGAACGGCTTCCGCAGCGAAGTCTGCCGCGCTTGGCGGCATGCCTTGTTGCGAAGAAGTCAACGGCACCGGCTCAACTGGTCCCGCTTAAATCGCCTCACTCGTAAGTACGTCCCGCCCTGCCGGGTTCTGCATCCCTATCCGGAGGAGCGCTTCTTCGCGTCACGACCTTAGGCAGGAGCCGTATGCGGTAACTCTGCACGTACGGGTCTGTGCGGGGGGCGGTCAGCAATGGCCGTCCCTACCGCGACCTTTGAACGGTTGCATTCATTGGTTTTCACCTTAGCCACAACCAGGGATTACACCTTTATTAATATTTCGGTAGTCCATTACTCATTTCGTATGTGATGGTCAGTGTGAGGGAGTCGAAACCACTAGGTTCATTGCAGTCTTTCACTAAAAAGCGCAATTGAGGGCTGCTCGGATTTGAAATAATCGTTGCAAGAACATGCAAGAGTGATCTTCTTCCCAAACGCCGCTAGCCGAACCTGCTTGTCAGGATGACGCAACGGAAACACAGCACTATGCTGTCGTCCAATTTGGTGCTGATGACGATGCGCCCGTGATGGTTCCCGTAGATGACCTGAAGAGTATAGAAGATCCAGCCGAGAAGGAGAAAATCCTTGAAAGCGCGTGGCGCTTTTATACAAATGGCCAGTTCATCAGAGAAGCAACCAACCCATCATTTATTGCAGACCTCGCCGGAGACTTCGAACAACTGGTACCACTGCAAGATATGGTGGCGTGCGAAGTTCTTGGGATCGTCGGCGAACACTACCTTCAGCGACTTGAAGAAGAGGCGCAGACGCAAGGAGAGCGACTCGTTGACAACGACGCCAAACATTTACGGATCACGAAGAATGACACTGACGATATCACCATGGTCTTCGATCCTCAGGACGGCTATATGGAGCGAGCACTCCAGCATTGCCGCGATCTCCTTGCACCCTTCTTTGCTGCATCCGCCAATGGCTTCGCGTCTTGGATCGGTTTCACGAACTGGTTATGGCTCAATCAACTCACCAGTACGCTCTGCGATCTGGAAGAGCGAGTTGGCGAATCGTTTCTCGAAGGGCTGTCGGAACGGGACTTTGAGGAACAGCTTTATAGTGCTGCTTTTGGTCAGAATACATCGGTCGATCAAGTCACTCGGCTTCTCTTTAACTATGTCCAATTGTTCGCCGAGTTGGCATCAGAAGCGTTGCTCGAATCTTCGACCGAACTGTGGATGTTAGAAGTACTTCTGGGATTACGCGAACGTGCTCCAGACAAAGGTGCTCCACCCCTTGTTGTTGGTGTGGATTTCCGCAATCTGCTTCCTCAACTCGCTATGCGACCTGAGGATCTTTTTCAACTCCCGCCGCGTCGCTTTGAGGAACTCGTCGCACATATTTTCGAGCGGTTCGGCTACGCGGTTGAGCTCACTCCTGAATCGAACGATGGCGGGTACGATGTGATCGCGAGTCGTAGAGCGGAGATTGACATACGTGTGCTGATCGAATGCAAACGCTACACACCGCCGTACAAAGTGGGACGCCCCACATTGCAACGTCTCCTTGGAGTGGTAAGCGATCGACGGCAGCACGCGACAAAAGCAGTGCTCGCGACGACATCACGTTTACTCCCCCCGCACATAATCTCTTGATCGACAATCACTGGCAACTTGAGGGACGCGATAATGCCGCGATCATGAAGTGGATAGCTTCAGCGATCCAAAAGGAGTGATTGTCGTTGAGCATGGCTAAGGAACCACAATGGAACAATAACTACTCAAGCCACTTCAAGATCGATGAACAGTCTGGATTACCCCCTATACTACATCCCCAGATATCTTTATCCAAAATGCTGTTTTTGTACTTCTCTGAGCTTGTCAATCGGTGGATTGTTCCAATTGAAGTGCGTATAGATTTCTAGTGCGGCGTCAAGTGCGAGTTTACGCCTACTGCCTCGCATTTCTTCTGCGGTGTAAATATTGTCGAAGCCAATCGATTCGTCCTGGCACCATCCATCCAGATCATCACCCCAGGAGAGTTGTCTTCCAGCCACGCTGATAAGCTCAAATGCAATGCTAATGTGGTTCGTGAAGACGTTCTTATCCGCCATGCGGGCGATGAATTCAAACAATGCAGTAGTCACGTCTAGGATTTCGAGTACGTGCGTGCGCTTACCCAGTTGCGGCATACGATCAAGCGCCATGTTGTGTACGAACTGTCCGGACTGAAAAAGCACCCAACGCTCAGTGTGCTCCACGTCGCGTTCTACGAAGTCAATTTCGGCGGTGACTGATTCGACTCCATGCTCAATTGGGTTATTGAACCAAGGGTACATAGTCCATCGTGCGTTTGACCAAACAGTATTCGAAGCAACAAAGTGGGCGCAATGATCAAGACTTTGAAATCGCGCCTTTCTAAAATCGAGCGGGCGGCTCCAGATGCGCCAATGCGGCAGCGTCCAGATTTTCTTTGTCACATCCGTTTCCGGCAATCGTTTGCGCTGCTCCCGATATTCTTTCTGAGCGGCGGTAATTTCGATGTCACTAGGAAGTGCTAATACCGTCTTAATTTGCGGTATCGCAGGTAGGTCGTGGGTCGGCGAATTTGCCACAGCCACAGTTGCGCCCAACATTTCCCTGGTTAGGAGTTGCTGGTCGTCGACTGTAACAGCACTCTCTGGAACCTGAAGGATCTCGAAGGCTCCATTCGCTGCCAGCTCGGCATATGGTCGTTGCGTCGCCTTGATATCCGTTTCATTTTTGATGAACGTCGGTACTATCCTGGCAAGATAGGTTTGGAGTGAGTTGCCAGTGATGTGGCGATCACCCTCAAAGGCATCCTTGTCCTCGCCCCTCAATGCACGAAGGAGGTGATACGTCCAAATTCCATGCTTCAAAGCAGGCCATGAGTAAGATTGCTGAGTTGGTGAACAGGAGAAGAACGCCGCTCGGTATTCGGTCGACTTAACAAACTCGGCAAACTCGGCAAAATGCATACCTAATACGAAATCTCGACTAAGCATGCTGGCGTCGCCGAAATTTGTTGCACATGCGTCAATAAACACCAAGCTCTTCTTACAATGCGAGCTCTTCAGCGGTGATAGAAGTACTTTATCGAGGCATGCTGTCGTCTCACCGATGTTCAAGGCATGGGTGTCCCAAGTCGTCAATCGATTCGAACCCTTTATGTAAAAACCATGCCCTGCGTAGAAGAAGATGAATTGGTCGTCTGGACGAAGTTGGCGGATGACGTAAGGGAGCTCGTTCTCCAGACAGCTGCGCGTCGCATCCTCATTGATCCAGACTGTGATATTCACATCAGGCACTTGCATCTGCTCGGTAAGAACGTCTTTCATGGCCTTCACGTCAGCAATGGCGAACGGCACGCCCAGAATATTCGTTTGTTGATATTGTTCCACCGCGACGAGCACGGCATACTTTGCACCTGGCATTACACTAAGCTCTCATATAGATACTTGAAACGTCCAATTGGAGACTTTGCTTGGTGTTTAGCGATTTCCAAGGGGTCGGTGGGAAGAACGGTTGGGAAACCTGTTGTTTGGGTTTTCCTCGTCTCTTTCCACGGATGATCCCGTCATTTCCAGCAGGAACTTTGGTCTTGCTTTAGAGGATGTGGAGTTTGCATATGCTGCTGAGTTCCTTAACTTTGATGAGGTAATCTCTTCCAGGTGGGGGTGGTGGCGTGGGCGGAAAGTTATGTGGCTCCGTTATGGGAAACACAAGCTTATGCACTGTGCTACCGTACTCCAGGGCGTCCGTCTCGGAGAATACGAATCGGTATTCGTTCTGCCATGCGTAGTCATCCGTTTTGGCGAACGCAATCATGTCAGGGAAAGCGTAGCGCACACCTACCGGGTCTTTTGGCGAGTAATACTCGACACTACCTGCCTTGAGTGTTGCGTTTCGTGGGAGTTCGTAACCTATCCTTGCCAAGAGGTTCTTCGGTCGTTCAATCTGCACGCATGCCGCTGCATTGAACGATGTCCTGTGACGTTCGGTCATGCTGTTCGCGGCGCACAAAATAAATACCTCGTTCGATTTAACGGAAGAATCGAAGTGTGAGCCTCCGGGAAGGTGGAAAGGTACATTTTGGGATTGATTAAAACCCTGCAATCCCTCATTCGGTTGGAGAACGAGCGTACCCTCGCGATGATCCCCACGAACGCCACCATCCTCGATCTGTAAAAAGTACGAGAGTGACCGGAATAATAATTCTCCATCCATAAATTGTTCTGCCCGCTCACGGCGTGCAAAGTACTTATACTTACTGCGCTTCAAACTCATCATCGTTACTCACCACTCTACAATGGAGTTGAAGCTTTCGAACGCATTGGGGACAACGAGCGGCTTCAAAGTGATGCGATGTCACGAGAGTCCTCCGATCATCAAGCTGCTGTTCGCTATGTTGACTGTATAGACGTAAGCGGCTGAGAATCACCCGAACTGAACTGAACAAGATTCCGGCAGTTTTCTGACGGATTAAGCCTGAGCAGCCGCCCAGTTCTTGGGAAGAAGCTCGGAGATCCTATTGATGGGATGCGTCGCAATGCGCGACAGGATGTCCTTGAGATAAGCGAACGGATCAATTTTGCTCAACTGGCAAGTAGCAACAAGGCTACGCAATATCGCCGCAGTCTTTCCGCCACTGTCGCTGCCCAGGAAGGTCCAGTTGCCGCGCCCGACAGCAATCCCGTGAATGCTCCGTTCGGTATAGTTGTTGTCGATTTCCAGATTGCCGTCCTCGCAAAAGCGGTTGAGCGCGATCCAGTTCTTGAGCACGTACCGCACAGCCTGGCGCGCCGGGCTATTTGGCAACAGCTCAGCCTCAATCTCCAGTAAGTACACGTGTAACTTATCCAGAATGGGGCGTGACTTGAGTTGCCTTAATGCCAGCCGTTCGTCAGCGGAAAACGAACGGGCTTGTTCCTCAATTTTGTAAAGCTGCGCGATCAATAACAATACCGGACCCATCCGCGCCTAGTCGGAATCCAAAGCCCTGTGGTAATACCTCCGGGAATGCGCATAGCAACCCAACTCAATCAACCCTCGTGCAGGATTTAACGAACAAAGCGTCGTATCCACCATAAGCATCCGCTTCTAAGTAGCCCTTGTAACCTTCGAGAAATTCCTCTGGACCAGCTCTTTGACGCGTTGGAGTGTAGCCCATTGTTTTGCGCGACAGCTCAACGCCGTGGCGGGCAAAGATCGTTTGTTGCCGGTGCAACGGAAGGTGATCCGCGAATTTACCAACAATGACTTGCGTCAACAGGCTTGCGCCCGCCGTGCTTTTCTCGATCGGTCGCGCAGGCTTGCTGGCGGTGCGTACGGTACAAACGCAGGCATACTTCAAACAGCGCCAGTTGGTCTTGGGAAAGCTGTTCGCTCTTCCGACCGCGCTTGGCACCGAGCAGTTCCCGCAACAGGTTCTTAATCCTCATGCGTTCGGCGGATTCCCTATCTAATCTCGCTAGCAAATCGATCCATTTTGCTTATCGGAAACGCCCGTTCACAAGTCATTTTCCCGCAACGCAAACTGACTATCTAACTGAAACTTAAACACCAACTACCTACTCAAAGGTTGCCAGTTTCTTCGGTCCGCATTTCGGCGTTATATCATTTTGATGACACCGAAATCTTCGACTATCTTATGGAACCAAGCCGCACACAACATAACCGCATCCTTCCTGCACCTCTGTGCAAATCAGCAGCCGAAAACTTGAAAACCATACCTGTTGGAACGAAGCTACTTTACCCAGACCAACCAGCCCACAACATAACCGCATCCCTCCTGCTCCTCCACTGCAAATCAGCAGGCGAAAACTTGAAAACCATACCTGTTGGAACGAAGCTACTTTACCCAGACCAACCAGCCCACAACATAACCGCATCCTTCCTGCTCCTCCACTGCAAACCAGCAGCCGAAAACTTGAAAACCATACCCGTTGGAAGGAAGCTACTTCCCCCCTACCAACCAGCCCACACCATAACCACATCCTTCCTGCTCCTCCACTGCAAATCAGCAAGCGAAAATTTGAAAACCATACCTGTTGGAGCGAAGCTACTTTACCCTGACCAACCAGCCCACAACACAACCACATCCTTCCTGCTCCTCCATTCCAAATCAGCAAGCGAAAATTTGAAAAACATACCCGTTGGAACGAAGCTACCGGATAACCACGAACCCCAAAACGAAATGACGGAAACTGAAACGGTTGAAACAACGCCTGTTGGAACGAACCTAACTAGCCGGCAAAGGCCTGGGTTCGTTTTGTCGGCGAATACTAAAAGCTCAGTCCCTCCCCACCTTACCCTCCCTCGCGAAACCCGCGTTCACAACCCGCACAGCATCCTCTATGCTGCACTGCCCCCCATCTCGACGCCTGCCAAGCCTGCAATTACAGAGACCGAAACACCAGCAAAAACGCACAACGCAGTAGGCGGATAGCATAATGTCCCCTCAAATTTACTGAAAGACCACAGAGCTCGTTTAGGATGAAGTTGGACGCTTCGGGATCCTATTAGTTCCCCCTGCCGGCGGCTGGTGGGTTCGCTCAACACAATTTTGCTGCAGTTAAGAGATCTGAAAATCAATCCCGAATGGGAAACCGTAGATTCTCGCCGACTTCGAGCCTATATAATAACTGCTTACACAAGGAGCATTCTTTGCGCACTTTTTCAATTCTGATCGCACTCTCGCTATCTGTATTTTCCGCTGAGCCTGTTCCGCAGGAACTCATCACCATCGACGCACACACAGCCATTCCAATGCGCGATGGCGCGAAGCTCTACGGCGACGTCTACCGGCCCAAGCGCGAAGGAAAGTTTCCTGTAATCGTGATTCGCACGCCCTACGGCGTTCAACGTGATGGAGCATCAAACGCTCCCATCGCTTTCGCCAGACAAGGCTATGTGGCAATCATGGTGGACGTGCGCGGCCGTTACGAATCGGAAGGGAATTGGGACCCGTTTCGAGATGAGGCAAATGACGGTTACGACATCATTGAATGGGCCGCTGTGCAGGCTTGGTCAAATGGACGAGTAGGAACCAGCGGAGGATCCTATTTGGGACACAATCAATGGAGAGCAGCTTCCATGGCACCACCCCATTTGATTGCTGCGTTCCCGTCCGTTGCATCAACCAGCATTTATAAAAACTGGGCGTTCTTTGGTGGCGCGTTCCGGCTTTCCTTTAACTACGGCTGGGGGGTTTCACGAATGCCGTTTCGCATTATGCAGCCGCAGTATTGGCACACGGAAAGTTTTGCACCATACGAACTTTCGTACGACAACATTCTTTGGACACTGCCACTAAAAACAGCTGACCTTGCCGCCGGACGCCAAGTGAAACACTGGCGGGATTGGGTGGAGCATCAAAGCTTCGATGCCTATTGGAAAGCCATTGACGATGAAGAGCGTTTCGAGAAAATTCAAGCACCAATGCATACGTTGGGCGGGTACTTTGACATTTTCCTGGCGGGGTCAATCAATGGATACACAGGCATGCGGAACCGCGGCGGAACGGAACGGGCTCGCCAACTTTCCCGAATGATTCTGGGTCCCTGGGGTCACGGTCCAAGCAGGAAGTTTGGGGACATTGACTTCGGTGCAGACGCGATGCGCGACCAGCCGGAAATGGAATTGCGCTTCTTCAATTTCCACTTAAAGAACGAACCCAATGGATTGGATAAAGATCTGCCAGTGGAATTCTTCTTCATGGGAATTAACAAATGGCAGAAGGCTGCAAACTGGCCATTGCCTGGCACTCGTTACACGCCGGTTTATCTTACTAGCGGAGGGCAGGCAAATTCAGGACGGGGCAATGGAAAGCTCAGTTTCACACAGCTTACTGAACCAGGGAACGATCAATATACTTACGATCCGAAGCACCCAGTAATTACACTTGGTGGCAATAACTGCTGCGGCACACCAACGGTTGCAGGTCCAAAGGACCAAAGACCGCTGGAGACACGAGGTGATGTACTGGTGTACACCTCAGAATTTCTCCGCGAGCCTTTGGCGATTGCCGGTCCCGTGAAAATGAAACTGCATGCAGCCACTGACGGTCGCGATACCGATTGGATGGTGAAGTTGATTGACGTCCAGCCCAATGGTTATGCAATGAACATTGCCGAAGGGATCCTGCGAGCGCGTTTCCGCAAAGGTGTGGACCAGATGGAATTACTGGAACCGAACAAGCCCTATGAATTTGAAATCGACATGGCAGGAACGGCTAACGTCTTTCTGCCGGGGCATCGCATTCGGGTTGATATCACCAGTTCCAACTTCCCGCAGTTCGATAGGAATCCCAACACTGGTGCCGCATTGGGTGCCGATGCTCGATTGCGAGTTGCCAGGCAGACGGTGTTCCACGGTAATTTGAAGCCGTCTGCAATCATACTTCCTATTGTGAATAATCCATGAGAATACTCTTTCTATCCTTGATCCTGGCCTGCGCCGCCATGGCGGAGACCATTGAAGCCTTTGGCATGAAGTGGGACGTTCCCGCGGCCAGCGAATGGTCGTTCGAAAATGGCGTGCTGAAAATGTTGAATGCTCGCCCGCAGGAAAAGAATCCACGAAGACCCGTACAATTCGCGTTGGCACAAACGGATCCCTATAGCGAAATTGAAATCAACGTGGAAGTGAAGCGCCATGCGAAGTCCATGATTATTGTGTATGCGTGGCAAAAAGAAGGGTACTTCGATTATGCGCACTTAAGTGTCGATCTGCCATCAAAACAGCCTGTGCACAACGGCATTTTTCATTGCTACGGTGGCGACCGTGTGCGGATCAGTTCTCTGGAAGGCACCAACGCCATGCCAACTGAAGATTGGACGCCTGTGCGGTTGGTCTACAGTGCAAAAACCGGCAAAGTGCAAGTGTGGGCATCTGGGCAGGCGTTGCCATCGTTGATTGCCGTTGATATGAGCTTGGGTGCAGGACGATTTGGCTTAGGTTCGTTCTTTGAAACGGGCGAGTTTAGGAATTTGAAGGTAAAGGGCGTATCAAGAAAGTAAGTGCAAAACCCTTAAGATATTTCAATAAACAGAAACTGTTTTCGGACTATAATTCAGAAGCTACCTTTAGGGTAGAAATTACAATCTGAGGAAAAACAAAGATGAAGACTACGAGGATCTTTACAAGTGCATTAACGACACTTGGCTTGCTGGTTTTGCCAAGCATCGGAGTATTACGTGCAGATGACGACGGGCCAAGAGCATGCAGAAATCTACCTTCGCAAGCAGTTTTGAAAGCAGCCTTGGTGGCAGCTCGTGCCCAAGCAAATGGTGGATTTAATCTGGACATGTGGGGAACCATTGTGAATCGTGACGGCGTGGTTTGTGCCGTTGCTTATACTGGTTCTGATCGTGGGCAACAGTGGCCCGGCAGTCGAGTGATCTCGGCCCAAAAGGCCAATACAGCGAATGCTTTCAGCCTGCCCGGGCTGGTGCTTTCAACGGCCAATTTGTACAGTGCAGTTCAACCCGGCGGCAGCCTGTTTGGATTGCAGGAAAGCAACCCGGTAAGTACAGCTGTTGCCTATGGCGGCAATTCCGCTGATTATGGCGAGCCGAACGACCCCATGGTTGGCAACAAAATCGGCGGCGTGAATGTATTCGGCGGTGGCTTGGCACTATACAACTCCAGCAGAGTTTTGATTGGCGGTCTGGGAGTCAGTGGCGATTCCTCGTGCGCCGATCACAACATTGCTTGGCGCACCCGTCGCAATCTGAGCCTTTCCTTTGTTCCAGGCGGAGTAAGTGGTGACGCTTCACGTCCAGATAACATTGTGTTTGATATTACCAATGCTCCTGGCTTGGGGATTGGTGTAAGTGCTGGTGGTTGGGGTCATCCGGCTTGCAGTGCAGCAGCAACCGCAATTGCCGCTGGTCTGCCTGTTAAGCAGTAGTTAGTTGATTTAACTCCCCTGAATTGGGCTTGGCTCCCCCAGAGCCAAGCCCCATGAAATTGGCATAATAGTAGATTGTTCCCCGAACTACTCCAGTTGAAACGCCTTTCGGCCAAAGTGGGTCGCGATCTTACGCTAACCCAAGGCGCTGGTGGTAACACTTCCATTAAAAAAGACGGCGTTCTGTGGGTGAAGGCATCCGGTAAATGGCTGGCAAATGCTGAGCAGGAGGAAATGTTTTTGCCCGTTGATTTGCAGCGTGTGCGAAGCAGCATTCACGCCGGCATGACCGATCCAAACGCTGCCGCGCCACTTGATGGCTCACCCTTGAGAGCTTCTATTGAAACATCCTTCCATGCATTGCTGCCGCAAAATGTAGTGGTCCATGTCCACTCGGTGAACGCCATTGCCTGGGCCGTGCAGCGGCGTGGATATGACGAGTTGGCAGAACCGCTAAAAGGTTTACGCTGGAGCTGGGTTCCCTACGCTCGGCCAGGCTTGCCATTGACGCACTTGATTGCGGAACGCTTGACGCAAGATGTGAAGGTTTGGATTTTGGCGAATCATGGTTTGATCGTTACGGGTTCGACAGTGGAAGAGGCTGAAACGTTACTTGAAGAAGTGGAGCAGCGACTCTTCATTACGCCGAATACCCTGCCCGCGCGACAAGAAACGCTAACCGAATACTGTGTAAGTAGCGTATGGAAATTGCCAAAGTTCCCCGTAGCGCATCAAGCTGCACTTACTCATGAACGTGCCGGAATCGCCGCAAATGGCCCGCTTTACCCGGATCAGACGGTTTTCATTGGTCCAGCGTGTGCCGTCAAACATGCGGGTGAGGACCTGACTGCAGCACTTACTCGCTACCAGGAACGTTGGAAGATGGAAGCCAAAGCAGTGGTGGTGCCCAATGAAGGTATGTTGATTTCAGCCGACTCTAGCGAGGGTGCGGAAGCAATGGCGGCGTGCCTCGGCCTTGTGCTGGAACGCTTAGATCCTTTCGCTGACATTGCGTTTCTTGACAACGAAGAAGTGTACAACCTGATGAATTGGGATGCTGAAAAGTACCGGCAAACGCTTACTCAAAACTAATCTAGAATGCAGATAATTATTCCAATGTCCGGATTTGGGGAACGGTTCCGCAAGGCCGGTTACACTGTTCCCAAACCAATGATCCCTGTTAATGGAAAACCGATTGTTGCTCATGTTGTGGACATGTTTCCAGGAGAGACAGATTTCCTTTTCATCTGCAATCAGGATCACTTAGATAATCCGGATTACGCCATCCGCGAATCACTGGCCCGCCACTGTCCAACAGGCACGGTAGTTGGAATTCCGCCTCACAAGCTTGGTCCAGTATATGCTGCCTGGTGTGTGGCCGATCTTATCAAGCGCAATGTTCCCGTGGTGCTGAACTACTGCGATTTCACTTGCTATTGGGATTGGGAGAGCTTCAAGAAGTTCACCGCCGAATCCGCCTGCGATGGAGCCATCCCCTCCTATCGCTTTTTCCATCCCCACTTATTGGGCTCTACTTACTATGCCTATCAGCGGGAAGCTAACGGATGGGTTCAGGCGATTCAAGAAAAACAGCCATATACCAGCACTCCAATGAATGAATATGCATCCAGTGGGACCTACTACTTCAGCAGCGGGCAGAAAATGCTGGACTATGTGCAACGAACCATGGAGCGCGACGACCTAAAGGTGAACGGCGAATACTATGCAAGCATGGTGTACCGGCCAATGCTGGAAGATGGCCAACGGATCGCTGTGTATGATCTGCAGCATTTCATGCAGTGGGGAACCCCGCATGATCTGGCGGAGTACGTTCGATGGTCCAATGTTTTTGCTGCGTTAGTGGATAGTAAGTTTACGGCGCACAATGTTACTCCGGGGCCCGGTTCCGTAGTGGTTCCCATGGCAGGTTTGGGGCAGCGTTTTGCGGATCGCGGTTGGACCACAGTTAAGCCGCTGATCCCAGTATCAGGCAAGCCGATGGTAGTGCAGGCAGCCAGCGATATGCCTGCTGCCGATCAGCATGTATTCGTTCTGCGTCAGGATCTGCCTGATCTAGCAGAAATTCAAGGTGGCGTTCTGCAAGCGTTCCCGCATGCCGGATTTGTGGTGCTTGAGAAGCTCACAGACGGACAGGCGCGCACGGCCTTAGCCGGAGTGGAGCACGTTGATCCTACAATGCCCGTGACGATTGGTGCATGCGATAACGGGATGCTGTACGATCGGGCTGCTTATACAAAGCTACTTGCCGATGACAAAACAGATGTGATTGTGTGGGTGATGCGTGGTCATCCTGGGGCCATCCGCAACCCACAACAATATGGCTGGGTTGAGGAAGTTGACGGCATTGTAAAAGCAGTTTCCGTCAAAGTGCCCCTTGGAAATCCCGTCACTGATCCTTCAATTATTGGCACATTCACCTTCAAGCGAGCCAGTGATTACACTCGCGCCACGGACAGAATGATTGCACGCGGCGCACGGGTCAATAACGAATTTTATATCGACATGGCGATTAACGATGCCGTAGCGCTTGGGTTGCGATGCCGAATTCTGGAAGTGGATCACTACATTGGCTGGGGCACTCCAGATGATCTACTTACTTTCGAATATTGGCAAAGCTGTTTCGATAAGTGGGAAACGCATCCATATAAGTTGGAATTAGATAGCCGCGTGGAACCATCAGCCATTCCCGGACTCCGCAAGAAGTATCGCAAGCGAGTGCCACTCTTACCGGATCCTCCTCTTGGAGCCGCTTAGTGTTTGCACTTTCGGCACTATTCTTGTTGCTCATAAGCTATGTTGTAGCTCTTCGCTTTGGCCGCTGCGGTTCCGAAAGACTTTGGATTTTCCTTGCTTCAGCAGTATTTCAAATTGGCGGAATTGCTTTGACCCTTTCGCTGACCCATCAATTTGTTGCCCTTTCCTGGTTAGTGCTTCACGGCTTGATGGCTGTTACTGCAGCAATATTTCAGATCAAGTCCAAACCACATGCTTCGCAATTGGATACCGCGCCCAACACCCCCTGGACCGGCGTGGAGTTTGCTCTGGCTTTTCTAATAGCTCTGTTTACCGGGCTGACGTTCTTTCTACAATGGAATACTCCAATTTTTGAAGGTGATGAAAAGATGTATCACGCCTCACGAGTGCTTTATTGGATAACCAATGGAGGCATTTTCCCTTACCCCACACACAACGATCGGCAAACTGTTTTTCAGTTCGGAAGTGAACTCTTCTTCCTTTGGCCTGTGTTACTCACCCGGTCTGAAGCCATTGCCCGCAGTGTATTTTGGTTAGGCGTCCCTTTCGCCATTGCGGCTCAATGGATGCTCTGCACTGCTTTGGGTCTCAAGCGTATGATTGCACTTGGAACCATCCTTCTTGTGATGACCACCCCTATCGTGGCTAATTACGCTCCCATGCTAAAGCCGGAGATGTGGTCCATTGTTTTTTTCTGCGGCCTGCTGTGGTGGACCATACGCGTTGTTCAAAGCCAGCACGTAGATTGGCGCGATTGGTTTTGGCTTGGAGTCTACTTTGTACTCTCTTTGAGTATTCGCTCCATCGAGATTGTTTTAATTGTGCCGTTGTTGCTGTTGTTGTGGAGCCGCGCGTCTAAACAAGGCGTTTTGTCATTCGCCGCAGGAATCTGTCTTTGCCTGGTATCAAGCGCAGCATTTGTTCCATTGGGGTTCAACTGGAAGAATAGCGGCCACCCACTGGGACCACAAATGATGCGTCAGTTTCACGCAAGCGAATTGAGTATGACCCAGATTCAAACGCACGCCAGCCGCTTTGTACTTAGCTTGATAGAACTTCCTGAAGTGCCGGCATCAACCAGTTTGATTGCATGGAATGGCTTTTTCCAGAATATTGCTGAGGCAACGGGCGCGAATCGTTTGCTGCGTGGGGAAAAGAAAACTGGCTGGCCCGGAGCCTTTGAATTCAGCCAGGCAGAATCGGCACGTAACTTTTCATTGGGCGGTATTTTGTGGCTAGTAGCGTTTGGGTTTTCGCTGCACGCCATCCTTTTGGGAGGAAAGGGAAAATTGGCATCATCTCAATTTTTTACTGCTCTTCTAATAGCAACATTCACCGGTGCAGTTGTTTTCGGCATTCGTTGGATGCAACATTCTGGATTGCCGGAACGCTTCCTGATAACTCCCTACGTTGCTGGGGTAATCCTTGCCGCAAGCTATTTAAACAATCGGATTCTTCATTCACCCAAGGCGCAGGCAGTTGCGGTGTTACTGCTTACCTGGTCAGTGACTCCAAGCTTGCGCCAACTGGAGTTGCGCGCAGGGAGGCTCCAAACCAGCCCAATAACGGCAGCCAAGATAGACGCCCCATTCGCTGAAGCATTGTTGCTGATTCCAAGCCATTCTAAAATCATGCTCTTCGGAAATCATCTTGCACCTGACTATCCCCTGTTCAGTCCTCGACAATCGTACGCCAACGAAGTGTTCCCTTGGGGAAAGGAAAAGGTCGATGTCGTGAAATTGCGAAACACCATTAAGGAAAAACGGATTACGCATCTTTTGTTTCAGGATCCGTCCATGCTAACTTTTGAATGGGCGCCTTCGCTGGATGTAACTGGCACTTTGCAATGGCTTAGCGGCCAGGCTGATCTTCCCTTGCTCCTATCGGTAGACCGGATCCGGCTATTCGGCACAGAATTTGCAACGCCCGTAAGAGCTACTGAGGATCAATTGCGAGTGACTTCGGTTCCAGAAAAAGCGCCGCTTTTAGTTGTCGAAAAACTATTGGAATCTCGCGTGGGGCTGGATGCTGATCGTTTGTCGACTGCATATCAAATTGAGGATTTGGGCGGAGAAGAGCAAGGTTATCTTTGGCTGGGAACAGGCACTGAAGGGGGAATTTCGTTTGGGTTGTGGGCCAAGCAGAGGGAAAGCATCCAATTGAATTTGGATCTGGAACCAGGCCCAAGCCGCAGCGATTCCAAACGGACGGTGGTTGTAGAAACTGCATTGACGCATAGTGAACTATGCCGGCAGGTGCTTGAAAAACGGCAGACGATGAACTGCAAAATTGAAATCGCTGCGGGACATAGCGACTTGCGAGTTTTTACTCCGGATCAGAGAACAGTTGCCGCGATGCCCAACGGAGATCCGCGTTCCTTGATAGTCGGGCTCCACAAAGTCGCGATTGGGCCGGACTCTAAATAGTCTCACCTTGATCGGATTGCGGTTCCAGGATCGCAGCCAATAGCTCTCGCGTTTCAGCTTCACGGTCGCGTGCCACTTGAAGCTGGAGCCATTTCTGAACTGACGGACTTATGTCATTCATCAGTGTGGTGATTCCATTTAGAACTGAAAAGGGGATACCTGCCTGTTGCAGCGAACCCTTTGCCAAGGCTAATGCGAAGGGGTCGTTGGTGTCCAGCACAACCACTAACTCAAGGTTGGGTTCCAATAAATCCGGCAGTTCCGGCGCTTGCTTTCCCGGTAGAAGAGGAACAAGGCAATCGGAACATTCGGTGAATCCTTCACGATACGCAACAAGGCATTGTGGACAATACATCGCAGAACCTCCAGACTGGTCTAACCATAGCATGGCCCCGATGTTACTCTGGGAGTATCTTTCAACCATTGGATCAATTTCTGCAAGTGGTGGTCGCCTTGTTAGCGATTTGTGACCCGCCTGGTGCTGTGCCGGCTTACCTGGGAATTACTGCATCCATGCCCCCGGAAGCCAGACGCAAGGCTCCTTTGAGGGCTGCGATAACGGTGACCGTGATTCTTGGCGTTGCCCTGCTTGCGGGCGAAATTCTCTTGCGGATGTTCGGCATTTCACTACCAGCGTTTCAAGCGGCCGGAGGTCTGCTGATCTTGCTGATGGGGCTGGAAATGCTCCGCGGTACGCCGACTAAAGTACAGGATGAATCACAGCACGAAGATGATTCCGAAGACCGGATTCTAGTGCCATTAGCTATGCCTATGATTGCTGGCCCAGGGGCAATTGCAACCGTGATTACCTTTTCAGCAAAGGCGAAATCGTGGGAAGGGAATGCACTCATTGCCGGCGCGATTCTGATAACTGGACTGGTGATTTTCATTACTCTATATTCAGCAGCTTGGGTGCAGAAAAGAATTTCGGCCCGTGGTCAACGGATTTTCCTACGATTCATGGGGCTGATTCTGGTTGCAGTAGGTGCGCAGCTATTGCTTTCGGGAATCTATTCTTTCAAAGGATAATGGCTCATAAGCGTTTCGAAGCATTTTCAATCTCAAGAATCCAATCAATCAAAACACTTCTAATTTACCCATTTAGAGACCTTTCCATATTGCCGCGATAACCCAGGTTCTGCCCGAAAAGTTGTACTTCTTACTCAGTCGAGTTATCATGAGGCATAGCACGGGCATCCATCCTAGGCGTTTTTCCAACAAGAAATACTATGAAGCTGATTGAGGTATTTGTGTGGGGATTAGTGGCGTTTCTTTCCAGTAACGCAGTGCGTATGGCGCGTCCAATGCCCCTCCTTGATGACAGCCTTCAGTTCATTAACGTAGCCGAAAACTTCAAACTACGTCATCAAATAGAGACTTCTCTGGTTCACTTTGACACCGAGCGGTCGCAAGGCCGGATCCCAGCCCCTCTAACCAGCTTTGGACCTTTGTACCCTGTTCTCATCGCCATGGTCAGCTTTGAAAATGATCTGGAAAATCCGGCAAGGATCGTGTCCGTCGTTTCGTATTCAGGAACTGCCGCGCTTCTCTCTTTTGCATTGATGTTGACCGGGGTTACCTTCATCATTCGTCAACTGATTCTATTGCTCTTCCTTACTAACGTGTTCGCAATCACTTTTGCGACCGCTGTGATGACGGAGCCCTTGTATTTGTTGGCTTCGATGATTGTTTTGGTTGGGTTCATATGGACAGAAAAATACGAATCATCACAACCGAATGCAATCTATTTGTTGGTTATCGCTTTCGTTGTGTCGGGTTTTGCATATTGGATCCGATACGCTTCCGTGTTCCTGATAGTGACCGTTGTTTGCTACTCTATTTTGCGACTCCTTCTTCCGCAGACCCGTTTGCGGGTTGCTTTCCTGCTGGCTTCAATAATCCCCATCATGTTTTCAGGAATTTGGATGCTGCGTAACCTGTCCTTAGTTGGAACATGGATGGGCGGCAGCGAAAAGGTCGTCCATAATCCCATAAAGGATGTAATGCAAGCATTCATCAGGGTGCAATTACATTTGATCACTGGCCAGCATGCTGTCATCTTCGGCCCGTGGGAAATCCTCCTATGTTTGGGTGTATTGATTACAGTCGGCATGTTCCTACTGGAACTGCGCAACGTCTGGAATTCGAAGAGTAAGATTGAAACACCCCAAGCCGCCACATTACTAGTCAGCCTCTATGTTCTTACTTATACCGCCGGGATGGTCTACTTAGGAATACACACAGTAATCTCGTTCGGCAGCACTAGAATGTTTCTGCCAATGCTTCCTCCCTATTTGCTTCTGCTTGGAATTGGCATAACCTGGGTTGTTAGGCGGGTCGGCCGAAGGATTGTTTGGCTGAACGCTGGGCTTTTATTGGCTACTTTAGGATATATTGGCACCAATGCCCGTGACTGGTATGAACCAATTTCACCTGGACGTCAGGAAACATTAGCAAGTGAGTACGCCGAACCAACCTCTGAAGGCATATCCCTTCGAGCCTGGATTGAATCGAATATCCCAGCTAGCAGTCCCATTGTTGCCGCAGATGGCCAAGCTACTGGTTATTTTCTCCGCCGCCCAACTCTGAGTATGGTTGGGCCAATTTTTAGCACGATTCGTTGGGAGTGTGCAGACCTGGAACAACAGATGAAGCGGTTCAAAGCCGATTATGTTTTTCTCTATAAGCCATCCCGCACAGCCAACAACGAACTTCTGGCGAGTTCAGAATTTGTGAACACTTCGGTTTCTAAAACGCCGGCTTGCGAATTTGTAATAGCGGCTGAAAATTCCCATGTTCGTATTCTCAGAGCCAGTAAGAAATAACTGAACCAACCCTGATAGAGGAACTTAAGTCATTCACCGCTATCAAAGACCCATCGTCCCCGGTGTGTCATTACTCGAAGAGAACGTCCTGATCAGGATACTGGTGTCTTGCCAGGTCTGAAGTTTTCATCGAACAAAAGGCTCACACTCCCCGCGATCTCAAACAAACTCGCCCACCGCGCTTGCACCGGCTGTTAGCTGTCTCTGCGATGTTGCTCTGGTGACCGTTAGCGATTTGCGACCCATCTGGTGCTGTACAGGCTTACCTGGGAATTACCGCATCCATGTACCCGGAAACTAGGCGCAAAGGCTCCGTTGAGGGCTGCGATAACGGTGACAGTGATTTTAGGAGTTGCCCTGCTTGCCGGGAAATTCCAGTAAGAATGTTCGGTATTTCCCTCCAGCGTTTCAAGTTGGAAATGCTGCGCGGCGCCCCGACGAAAGTACAGGATGAATCGCAGCACGAAGATGATTTCGAAGACCGGATTCTAGCGCCATTAGCTATGCCGATGATTGCTGGCCCAGGGGCAATTGCAACGGTGATTACATTGTCAGCAAAGGCGCGATTTGGATAACTGGACTGGCGATTTTCATTACTCTATGCATCGGCTTTAGTGCACAAATCAGCTTACGCGATAAGAAAACTTTCAGCACGACACCTAGGAAAGTTGGGTGAAGATTTACACCACAACGCACACCAAAATCTTCTATTTAATTCTATGGAAGACGGGTGTACAATTTAGACAGGAAGGAGTTTTCTATGTCACACTTGACGGTCGCCTCCATCCTCCGCTGGACAGCACGCTCCACGGCGTTGCTAGTTACTGGAGCTTTCTTGCTCTTCCTCTCCGGAGAGATTTTTTCCCCACATTCAGGTCCACCTGTTGCATTTCGTGAATGGGCAGGTATCGGGCTACTTTTCGCCGTGTTTGCTGGAATCGTTTTAGCTTGGCGGCATGAACTTGCAGGATCGCTGCTTTGTCTTGGTGCACTTACTCTGTTCGTGCCTCTAACGGGGCTGCACGATTACAAAGTGATCTTGGTCATTGGTCTTCCAGGCTTGCTATATCTGGCAGATTGGTATGTTCACAGGCGGATCGCCACTTAGTTTATCGCCAAACGTACCAAGTTAGCCGCTTTGCCTGCGACGGTCAATTCCACCGTCAACTCGGCAGGGCCGGTTAGTCCTTTGGGCAGTTGCACATTCACTTGGTCCAATCCGGCGAATTCTCCCTGAGCACCTGCGAAATGGACCTCAGCCGAAAGTCCGCCCACCGTGGCCGTGACCTTCGACAAGTCGCCATGTCCTCTGGCACCGGTTCCGAACAGCGATAAGACAACCGCGCTTCCATCGGTTGGAAGAGTGACCGGAACGGCAACGTAACGGCTTTGGACTTCGTCATAGCGGGCTAAGAACTGGCTTCGCTGCGTTCCATCTTTGGCCACAAAAACCGCCAAACCAGCAGCTAGTCCGCTTCCATCGCCGGTAACCGTGAATAAGCCGGGCTCAACACCGGCTATCATTGACGGGCTACTGTTGAGAGTCGTGCCACCTTTCACCACTCGTATTACCGCTCCACCTACGGGCACAGTTTCGGGGATTTGAAAATTGACTTGCCCCGCTGAAGTGAAAAACAAAGGAGCATCGTGAGTCTTTCCCTTTCCATCAACCAATGTTACTTTGGATCCGTCCAATCCCGTGCCAAACATGCTTACCAAGGATCCACTGGCCAAAGAAATTCCCTTGTAACTGGCTGCGGAAACGGCCACGGGCGAAGCTTGTACAAGATCTGAGGTCCGGCTTAGAACTCCGCAGCTTTGCGAATCCTGAGGACAATAAACTTGGAAACCTTCGCAATCGTTTTTCCCGTCATTGATCAACCGCCAAACCATCACTCCAGAACTGGCTTGGTCCAGGGCACTGAGGTTGAGCCATGACTGGTAAACATCCGCCCGCTGTGGATCGAAAGCCCGGCCCGGCGCGTTGCTGCATCCGGCAGGGCTCTGATTGCTGGCCCGCTTGCCATATTCACCAAAGTAGGCAACCTTCCCAGCATCACGAGCTAGTTCTTCGTGGCGGCGAATGTAGATGACCGAGTCATTCCCATCGTTGATACCCCAACCGGATGGATACAAGTGATAGCTCACCATGTCCAGATCGGCGATTTGCACTAAGCGATGATAGCTACACCCTTCCGATCCACCGACGGGGTAGCGATTGCTAAGGCCAGGGTATAGTGTCGAGTCATCGTCAAATCCCTCGCCGCCATCCGCCACCAGATGATTCGGGTCAAGCTTTTTGATAAATGCCGCCATTTCCGCGGTCCACTTTAGAAGATCATCCGCACGGCCCCCGGAAGGATTTCGCAACTCGTTTCCCAACTCCCAAGCAAGAATCGCCGGCTCGTCTCTATACGCCACTCCTGTTACTGTGTTCTTCCGTTCAATCAGCATTTGAACGTAGTTCTTGTACCAGATTTTGATGGTTTCACTGGTGTAGAAGAGACCCCATTCGCTCTGCACTGGAGCACGCCCCAATTGCCATGCGACGTAGCGTCGAATGCCTCCGTAAGCATCCCAGTTATTGGTTAGTTTCAGAATAAGCCGGATGTTGCGCGACTTAGTGAGTGCAATGGATCGATCAAGCGCAACAAGGCTCGATTCCGAATAAACGCCAGGCTGAAGCTGGATCGAGGCTGGATCGCTCGATTGGACATTGTCGTTGTGGGCGTTAGAGCGCACCACATTCATTCCAAGCGCACTCATCTTATCTAGAGTTTCTTCCACACCGGCCAATCGCCCGTATACGATATCAGCTTGGTTGTAGTAAAGATTATTACCGTTGAAGCGAAAAGGCCTGCCCCCAAGAGTCAAAACGGTTCCGACGCGGCGCACGAATTCACCAGGCCGGATAGGCGGCAGGGTTACAGTTCGATCTCCAATGGACCGGCGAATAGGGTTGCCGGAACGCTCGAACTTCCAAGGAGCCTCGGGATCTACCACGCGTTGTGCCATAGCCATACCAGGGATTCCCAGTAACAAGACAAGTTTGGCGTGGCTAAACATTTGAGATTATTTCACCGCTAAAACTGCATCCACTGGATTTCCAGTCCGTCGGCCATCTACTTTGGAAAAGCCTGCGCGCAAGCACAGTTCTTCGTACTCTCCTAAGCTGCGCTCGCGACCTTCAGTGCAAACCATCATATTCAGCGACTGCATGGTTCCAGAAACTGGCTTTGTCTTTTCCTCGTTCAGCAGCTTTTCGGCAATCAACAATCCGCCACCCACTGGTAGGGCGGCCACAATTTTCTTCAACAGGACGCCGACTTTTTCATCATTCCAATCGTGGAGAATTCGCCCCAGCGCATAGAGATCAGCATGCGGCAAATCGTCTGCAAAGAAATCACCGGAGATAAAGCCAACCCTGGTTCCTTCGCAATACTTCTTGCCGGCTTCAACTACTTTCGGCAGATCAAGAACAACAACTTCAAGGTTGGGATAGCGCGCGGCCGCTGCCATTGGCAGATGCCCGGTGGCACCACCTAAATCCACTAGCCTGCGGAAACGGCTTAGGTCAAAAGCCGCTACAACAGATGGCGACGAAAGCAGCCCGAAGCCATGCATTCCCGCAATGAATGTCCGAAGCTTATCGTCAGTATTGTAGAAGCTGGAAAACAACGGGCCGTCCATATTAAACGTCTGCTTCCAACGGTTCGACCCTTCTTTTACCGCACCTTCTAAGTTGGCCCAAAGCTTCCATAGAACATCGTTTGAATAAATGATGTAACCGGTCATCGTCTGCGGACTGTTTCGAGTTAAGTAAGTAGTGGACTCAAGCGTATTGCTATAGACGCCGCTCTCCTTAGTAAGTAGGCCCAGCCCTACCAGGGCGTCCAATAACTTTTCCAGATTCGGAATGTCCGCTCCAATTTCAGCTGCCAATTGGGAAACTGTTGCCGGGCTCCCCGCCAACTTGTCAAAT
>JAYUSZ010000401.1:0-7535 GCA_043755435.1 Bryobacterales bacterium
GCCTCCATCAACTCATGAAACGTGATCCCATCCAATAGGATCAGAAACTCCATCGGTTCGCCCAGAATGGCCGCTGCCCCTGTATTTAGATAAGTTCCATCGCCTACCCGCTGCGAGATCACGCCCATAATCTCCAGCACCTTCAACGCCTGGCGCAGTGACGATCTCGCCACACCGAAGCTCTCAGCCAGATCGCGCTCTGGTGGCAACCGCTGGCCCGGTGTCACGCTCCCGTCCCCAATCATTTCTTTGAAAGCAGTGATAAGGCGAGCGGTGATGTCTTGTTTCGCGGAGATGGTCCGCCGTTTGGTGATCGGCACAACCAAATCTTACCATCCATAGCAGGTGTTTCTTCATGTTGATTGCAAAGGATCACACATTGGGATATTATTGGCAGTACCAATGTTTTGACTTTGGGAGGTATTCGTGAACCGTATCCTGTTCCTGGCAACCCTGCTCGCTGCTTCGCTCGCCGCGCAAGTGCAGTCTGGCCGCATCGTCGGCACCGTCACTGATCCGAATGGAGCTGTCGTGCCCTCCGCTCAGGTGCTCATCACCGCAACAGCAACCAACCAATCGCAGTCGCTGAAGACCAACGATGTCGGCAACTACGTCGTCACCGGACTCAACCCTGGCATCTACTCTGTGCGTGTCGCCATGCAAGGCTTTCAAACCACCTCAGTCAGCAATGTCGAGATCGTCGTTGGCCAATCGGTTCGTGTGGATGTCCCGCTCAAGATCGGTGAAACCGCCACAACTTTGGACGTCACTTCCGCCGCACCCCTGCTCGATACCGAGTCCGGGACCTTGGGACACGTCATCACCAACAAACAGATAGTCGACTTGCCGCTCAACGGCCGCAGCTTCTACGAACTCGCCCGCCTTCTGCCCGGCGGAGCGCTGCTGCCTGGTGGAGGCAACTTGCTTCGCATCCGCGCCAACTTCATCTCTGGAACTGCCATCAGCGGCGTTGGAGGTAGCCAGACAACCTTCCAACTCGACGGCGTCGACGTCACCGATCACCACCAGGGCGGCACCAACATCAACACATCGATTGATGCCCTGCAGGAATTCAAAGTACAACAGAGCGCTTACTCCGCCGAGTTCTCAAACGCCGGAGGTATGTTGAACGCCACAACCAAATCGGGAACCAACGATTTTCACGGCAGCCTCTTCGAGTTCCTACGCAACGACAAGCTGGACGCTCGCGATTTTTTCGCCCGCCAGCGCGAAGTGCTCAAGCGTAATCAGTTCGGCGGAACCATTGGCGGTCCGCTCTCGTTGCCCGGCTATTCCGGCAAGGACAAGCAGTTCTTTTTCTTTGCCTACGAAGCGATGCGAGAACGCCAAGGACTCGTGTTCAACAACATCGTACCCTCGGCAGCAATGAAGTCCGGTGACTTCAGCCGCACTGGCCTCCCGCGTATCTACGATCCCCTTTCTTTAACCGCTGGTGCGCGGACACAGTTCGCAGGAAATGTCATTCCTCCCAGCCGCATCTCTCCTCAAGCGGTCTTCTTTAACAAGTTTATTCCCGAGCCAAATAGCGGCGCGACTAACTTTGTCTTCGCGCCCGCTCGCAAACTCGACACAGATCAGATAACCAGCCGCTTCGATCGCCGCCTCACCGACAAGCATCAATTTTTTGCACGCTACAGCTTCCACATCAACAGGCAGGATGATCCGAACGCCTTTCCGGAACTCGGTTACGCGCCCCTGCAAACCAATGCCCACAACGTCGTCGGCAGTCTGTCGAGCACCCTCCGCCCCAATGTAATGCACGAACTCCGCTACAACTATATGCCGATGATTGTCGACCTCATCGCCTTCAAACAGGATGTCGATATCAACGGTCAGGCTGGCGTACGCGGCTTTGAAGAAACCAAGCGGCCCGGTCTTGCGGGCGCGTTTCCTGATTTCAGTTGGTCCGGCTATGCGTCCATGAACGGTTCCGCTTTCGATCAACGTCCCAAGACGCAGTCGCTCGTCGTGCATGAGGTCACCGACAATCTTACCTGGATCAAGGGCCGCCATATCTTCAAATTCGGAGGTAAGTTTCGCTACTGGCAGCCATTGTTCACCGATTCCAAACAGCACGTGGGCCAGTTCGTCTTCAACGGCACCAACACCCAGAACCCAGCCTCGCCCGGGGGCACCGGCGACGCCATTGCTGACCATGTGCTTGGCCTGCCGCGCCAAGTGACGCGTGCCTTCCCCGCCGATACCTTTGGCGGTCAGGCGAAATACTGGCACTTCTATGCACACGATGATCTGAAGCTTGGCCGCAAGCTGACGTTGAACATCGGCCTGCGCTACGAATACTCGCCATGGCTCAGCGGCTATCGCGGCCAAGTTGGTACTTTCGACGGCACCAACGCAAGACCCATCGTAGTGGCCGGCAGCGGCGACCAGATCGACCAGAAGGCGAACTTCGCCGTGCCGACGGCCCTGTCTCTTTTCCGTGATCAGATCCGCACTTCGAGTCAGGCTGGCTTGCCGCTTTCTATCACTGCCACTGACAAGAACCAATGGGCCCCGCGCTTCGGCCTAGCTTGGCGGCCCTTCGGTGAAAAAACCGTGCTGCGCGGCGGCTACGGAATCTTCTACGAAGTGGAGACAAGCGGCGCGCGTGTTAACAACAACATGGTGCCGTTCCGTTTGGACGAGACGGCGTTCAACGATGCTGCAATCCCGGTGCGCACCACGGGCAATTTCTTCCTGAGCAATCCGCTCAGCACCACTGCTGCGCCCAGCATCGGCGCGGCGCTCACCAAAGCACGCCAGGGATATGACCAACATTGGAACTTTGGTGTGCAGCGCCAGCTCAACTCGGTCACCGTCTTTGAGGCCGACTATGTGGGCAACAAGGGGACGTTCCTGAATGCGAGCAACGCCTTGAACAACCCGCCAGCCGGTGCCGGTGCAATTCAAGCCCGCCGTCCCTACCCACGCTATGGGGGCATTAGCTACTTCACGCAAGATGCGTCCTCCACTTACCACTCCCTGCAGTCCAAGCTGGAGCAGCGCTATGCCAAGGGCATCTTCTACCTGGTTTCCTACACCTGGTCGAAGTCTACGCGCTTTGCCAATACGCCACAAGTGGGCGGCAACACCGCTTGGGAGCGGGCGCTGGCCGGCTTTGATATTCCGCATAACCTTGCCGTGAGCTCCGGTTGGGAACTGCCCTTCGGTAGGGGTAAAAAGCTTTTGACGAGCAGCAATCGCGCGGTGGACGGGCTGCTAGGCGGCTGGACCATGCAAGGAATCTTCGTCATTCGCAGCGGACGCCCCTTTACGCCCACCGTGTCACGAGACATCACCAACAACGGCATTGGCGGTCAGCGGCCTAACCGCATTGGGTCCGGCAAGCTGGACAACCCTACACTCGACAACTGGTTCGACAAGGCTGCCTTCGTGGTTCCGCCGAACTTTACTTACGGCAATTCAGGCGGCAGCATTCTTCGCGAAGATCGCTTCAGAAGTCTTGATTTCTCCATCTTCAAGCAGTTCCACGTAACCGAAGGCACGCGACTGCAGTTCCGCGCGGAGTTCTTCAATCTCACCAACACGGCCAGCTTCCTGGGGCCCAACACCAACATTGACTTGGCCGCTGGAGGCCGGGTTACTGCCACCTCCAATACGCCTCGCCAAATCCAATTCGCTCTCAAATACACTTTCTGATGACTATACGCATTTTTGTTTTCGTACTCGGGGTGACGGCCTTCGCTCAAGACGTCACCATCAAGGTGGACGCCGCCCGCCCCGTTGGACCTCTCCGCCCCGTTTGGAACTACTTCGGCTACGATGAACCCAACTACACATATATGAAAGACGGCAAGAAGTTGTTGTCCGAGTTGGCGTCTCTCAGCCCCGTCACTGTTCATGTCCGCGCACACAGTCTGCTCAACACAGGCGACGGCACCGCCGCCTTGAAGTGGGGATCCACCAACGCCTACACCGAAGACGCGCAAGGCAATCCCAAATACGATTGGACCATCGTCGACCGCATCTTCGATACCTACCTCGAACGAAAGATGAAGCCCCTGGTGGAGATCGGCTTCATGCCGGAAGCGCTCAGCTCGAAGCCCCAGCCATATCAGCATGAATGGGCACCCGACAAAACTTACAACAAGATCTTTACAGGCTGGGCTTATCCGCCCAAGGATCCCAAGAAATGGGGCGAACTCGTCCACCGGTGGGTGAAGCACTGCGTCGAAAAGTACGGTCGTGATGAAGTCGCCAGTTGGTGGTGGGAAGTGTGGAACGAGCCCGACATCGGCTACTGGCAAGGCACCCCCGAACAGTACTTCGAACTCTACGATCATGCCGCCGACGCCGTCAAACGCGCCTTGCCTTCCATTCGTATCGGCGGACCCACCACCACCGGCCCCAAAAGTGAGAAGGCTGCCAAGTTCCTGCGCGACTTCCTGCAACATGTCGTCAACGGCAAGAATTACGCCACCGGCAAGACCGGATCTCCGCTGGACTACATCAGCTTCCATGCCAAAGGCCGCCCCAAGTTCATTGAGAATCGCGTGCAAATGGGTAGCGAATTCCAAATGAGCGACTTCGATGCTGGCTTCGCCATCGTCGCTTCGTTCCCAACCTTGAAGCGGTTGCCGATCATCATCGGTGAATCCGACCCTGAAGGTTGCGCCGCTTGCTCCGTGCGCTTTCATCCGCAGAACGGCTATCGCAACGGAACCATGTATTCCAGCTACACCGCCGCCACCTTCGCACGCAAGCACGAACTCGCCGCCAAGCACCGCGTCAACTTTGAAGGCGCAGTCACCTGGGCTTTCGAGTTCGAAGGTCAACCCTATTTCGATGGTTTTCGCGATCTCGCCACCAACGGATTAGACAAGCCCGTGCTCAATGTCTTTCGCATGTTCGGAATGATGAGCGGCCAGCGCTTGCCCGTTCAGAGCTCCGGCGCAGTCACCCTTGTGGATATGGTGAAAGCGGGCGTAAAAGGCCAAGCAGATATCAATGCCTTTGCCAGCCGCGCCGAACGCTCGATCCACGTCATGGCGTGGAATTACCACGATGACGACTTGCCTGCTTCCCCCGCAGCCGTTCGGACCTCCGTTACCGGCATTCCGCTCACAGCCAAGCGAGTCCAAGTGAAGCATTATCGCATTGACGAAAGCCACAGCAATTCCTATAGCGCGTGGAAGGCGATGGGCTCGCCACATCAGCCCACCACCGCGCAATACGCACAGCTCGAAGCCGCTGGACAGTTGCAACTGCTCAGTTCGCCCGAGTGGCACACGCCCCTGAACGGCGCACTCGATCTGAAATTCACTCTGCCTCGCCAAGGCGTCTCATTGGTTGAGATCAGTTGGTAACGCGCCAAGCACCAGCAAAAGTGCATAGCGCAGTATCCTGAAGGGATGCTGCCACTGATTAGTATTAATACCAACACCCAGGAATGGGAGGCCCGGTTTAATGAAACCCTGGGCAAGACTCTGTACCGTAAGAACCTGATTACTGATCCAGACACAGGCATGGAAGTGCGCTTGGTGAAGTACCCTGCGGGCGTCATGAACAAGACACACACCCACCCCTGCGCTCATGGCATGTATGTGCTGGAAGGCACCTTGGTCACTCACGATGGCCAGTTTGGCCCCGGGTGCTTTGTTTGGTTTCCTGAAGGGCAAGTTATGGAGCATGGTGCCACTGCCGGTGCTGATGTTACCGTGCTGTTTATTACTAACAAACCTTTTGAAATTCACTATCAGTAAATAGTCCACATGATCATTCGTGAATTATATTGTCATACCGCCCCCATGGCCGGTTCGTGGCTTTCTGAATCGGTCATCGCCAATCCAATGTCTGGTTATCCCGAATATTCGGAAAGGCGGTCGTCATGGTTCGGACCCATGACAGCTGCAGTTATTGAAGTTGTGCTTGAAAATGGAGTTCGTGGGTTTGGGTTCGTCGGCTGCGGCAAGGGCCATGCGGCCATGGCAATTGTTGATGGGCAAATGCGCGCGCTTGTTTTAGGGAAGTCGGTATTCGACACATCGTTGATTCAGGAACAACTCTATAGGGCGTCCATCTTCTATGGGCGCGGCGGTATTACCCAGGCTGTAATATCCGGCATCGACATTGCACTTTGGGATGCGCAAGGCAAGCTGTTGGGGAAGCCTGTATATGAATTACTCGGCGGAGCTTCCCGCCCCAACTTACAGGCTTATTACACAGGCTACGACCCGCAAGCGCTGGAAGCCTTCGGAATTCGCGACATGAAAATCGCCGTGCCGTTCGGGCCAGCTCATGGTGAGCAAGGCATGCTCAAGAATGAAGAAGCCGTGGCGCGTGCCCGCGATGTGTTGGGTCCGGAAGCGTTTCTGGCACTGGATATTTACATGGGGTGGGATGTGCCTTACACGCTCCGCATGTACGAGCGGCTGGAGAAATACCATATTGAATGGTTGGAAGAGCCCGTGCTACCCGACGACTATGCGGGCTACCGGGAGATTCGAAAGCAGGTGAACACCATGGTGACCGGCGGAGAACATGAGTACACCTTTGAAGGGTTCCGGCGTTTGATTGAAGAGGAATGCGTTGACATCGTTCAGCCGGATATCTATCGCGCCGGTGGCATTACTGGTTTGCGGAAGATTGCGGAGTTGGCTAAAGCACATCAGTGTAAGTTGATCTGCCATGGAATCGGTGCGCCCACCTATCATTTTGAATTAGCGAATGACGCGCAACTTACTCCCTATGGTGAGTATGTCGACATCTACCGAGGAACAACCAAGGATTGGGTTTTGACCGGCGATCCCAAGCCAGTAGCTGGGCTCTTGCATCTTTCTGCTGCACCAGGATTCGGCTATGAACTCGATGAGCGGGTATTCGCCGAGTGTCTTTCAGTGGCAACGATTTGGTAGACGAGAGCCTCCATTAATACTTTCGCAGTGGAAAGCCTGATTGACGAATTAGCGTTGGCTGCAGGCCAAGACCCTTATTTGTTCCGTCGCTCGAAGTTGACCGATCCGCGCGGGATCAAAGTGCTGGATAAAGGGGCGGACATGGCTGGTTGAAGTGCAGCTGCGCCTGCAGGCAGGGCTCGTGGGATTGCTATCGACACGGCGTTCAACAGCATTGTTGCCCAAGTGGTGGAAGTGTCCAAGGCCACGGCTACCGGACTGAAGTAAATCGAGTTTAGGTAGCAATTGATCCTTACTTGAACAATCGGATGGTTGTAGCAACGCTCGATTGCCCTGAGGCTGCCACAGACATCGATACGCCGACCGATTTCCAACAATTTGAATCTCAACGAAACGGCAAATGAAATTCGCAGCCTATAACTATTATTTATTCGGTTCCAGCCATTTCACGCTGGTCGGCGTAGACCGTCCACACGCCATGGAATCTGTCATACCCGATGAAATCTGTGCACAAGCATTGTCCGAAGCTGTTCGCAATGCGGTTTCCTTGTCTGCGCCTGAAGCTGATCTGCAAGCAGTGCGGCCATCGTAAGCCATGCAAACTTCAACGCGATACGCGGTCAGCCCCATGCTGGAATA